>JBIIZE010000440.1:0-3189 GCA_044346435.1 Burkholderiales bacterium | reverse complement strand
TGCGCCGATGGCCAGACCTTCGGTTTTGGCTTTGTGGAATTCCGAAATCTTTTCTTCGAGCGGACAGCCGGCCAGGGTGATGCCGAACGGCGACTTCTTGAACGATTGCGCACCGCGACCGCTGGCACCCTTCTCTTTCAGCCCTTTTGAACAGGAGTCCTTGCCCTGCTCGTGACACCAGATGCAGTAATTGGCTTCGTCGAGTGCGCCGGTGAGATCCGTGCCCTTGTCAGTCAGCTTGAAACCGGCGCGCTGGCGAAGGCGCGACACGTCAAAACGGTGTTCGGTATAACCATTGGTCGTGGTGACTTGCGAAGGCACCAGGTTCTGGAAATCGAGTTTATGCGGCGACTTGAACAACACGCCGCCGAGATGTCTGGAATGTCCCGCCTCTGTGTGTGAGGCCCAGGCTGCATATTGCAATGCCAATTCCAGGGCATCCGCATTAGCGGCTTCATCCTGCTGCCATTGCGCAACATGTCGCGCAAACACCAATTCGGTCAGTGGCTCACCGAACAGGGTCTCAAGCTTCTTGCTGATAGCCGCACCATCAATGGCTGCCGCTGCATCAGCCTTGTACTTGTGCATGGCTTTGCGCTGCACGAACAGACGCTTGATGCTGTAGAGCGGCGCCAGTTTGTGATGCTGTTCCGATAATGCCGAGACCTCGCCTGAAATGCCGAACAACTGGCCAATAAAGTCATCCAGATGTGGGGCAAGTGCCAAAAGCAGTTCAGACTCGTCCTTTGCCGCGAGAGGCGACTCGCTGCCCCGCGCCGCAATCAGCCGGTCATGGACAGCAGCATCGGATTGACTGAGCTCGTTCAGGAATACCTGATCAAGGCGCAGGAGACCATCGCGACGGTAAAAATCGTCGAAGGAAAATCCGAATTTCAGGGGCGAAGCAGTACTCACGGGATTCCGGCGGGAAGGTAAAGGGGAAATTATATCAACTGAAGTGTCCATGGCTTGTCGCAAAGGGTTATTTGCATAGCGTCAGGGGAAATAAAGCGGCGCAGCGTTATGCAATAATCCGGTTTCAGGGGGATTAAATCCGTGACAACCCAGATTGATGGCAAATTGCTTGTGTGGATCGTGCTGGCCATTCTGGCCGCATGCCTGACTTTTGCGACATTTCGCGGCTACTTCAGTGCTGAACTGCTGCTCGGGTTTGCCAACACGTTCTCCTGTTGAGTACCAGCGGTTGAACGGCTCCCTGACGGCAGTTCGCGAAGATACGCGAAGGGATACAAACCTCTGCTATGGCCGTCATTGAAACTCAGACGCAGTGCGGACGGACCATAGGGCTCAACAGCTTCCAGGCAGATTCCTGACACAGCACGAAGAGTTTCCCCGGCACGCGCAGCTGCGAGACAATGAGCGCATCGACATGCTTCGCGCAACAGTCTGTGCGGAACGACAGCAGTCACTCCATCCGACCAGGCGATTTCAAGCCAACGACCATCACGGTGGTTACGGATCTCCAGGGGGCGCACGTCGGAGCGCATAACGTCTACACAACCTCTTCGACGCCGCGCGGTCCGACTTCGATACCAAAACCACTGAGCCCCCCGTCTTTAAGCTCAGACCCCATTGCCGCCAATGACTCCTCACGGATCAGCGCCTTTAATTGCTGCACAAGACCGATAAAAGCCGGCGTGTACGTCATTTCCGGAGTCCTGGGGCGAGGTAATGGAACCGTGATTTCCGCCTTGATACGTCCGGGACGCGCCGTCATCACGTAAATGCGGTCTGACAGAAAAATGGATTCTTCAATATCGTGTGTGACAAACAACACTGAGATGCGGAACTGTTGCCACATGTTGGTGAGGATTTCCTGCATCACTGTTCTGGTCTGCGCGTCCAGGGCGCCAAACGGTTCGTCCATCAACAACACTTGCGGGCTCGTCGCCAGAGCCCTGACGATACCGACGCGTTGCTTCATGCCGCCGGAAAGCTGGTCCGGATAATGATTTTCAAAAGCGAGCAGACCGGCAAGTCCGAGTAGCGTGCGCGCCTGGGTTTCACGCTGTGATGCAGCGGTCCCTTTCATCTTCAGACCGAACTCCACGTTTTTACGAACCGTGAGCCAGGGAAACAAGGAATACTGCTGAAAAACGACTCCACGGTCGGATCCCGGCCCACGAATCGGCGCCCCATCGAACAGCGCACTGCCCGAGGTGGGCTTGACGAAGCCGGCAACGATATTCAGCAGCGTGGATTTTCCGCACCCCGAAGGGCCAATGATGGAAACAAACTCACCGGGCTTGACGTGCATGTCGACACTGCTGACCGCCTCTACGATTTCGCCACGAGCAGTAAACGTCACTCCCACGCTGTCAATATCGATCGCACCTTTGCGTTCTTCATCCATTTCATTTCCTTCCGGCGCTTGAATGACTTGACCAGGGCATCAGCAGGGAGCCCACAAATTGAATTGCTCCGCTACAGGCCAGCCCCAACACCCCGATGGTGATCATGCCCAGTGCAATCTCGGCGTAATTAACCAGCGAATAAGCTTCCCAGGTGAAATATCCAACGCCAAACTGGCCGGAAATCATTTCCGCAGCAATCAACGATACCCAGGCCACGCCCATACCGACCGCAAGTCCGGTGAATATTTGCGGCAATGCACCAGGAAGAATCACGTTCCAGAAGAGCCTGCCCTCCCCGGCTCCCAGACATCGTGCGGCGCGGATCAACACGGGATCAAAGCCTGTCACGCCATGTATGGTATTCAGGAGAATCGGGAAAAAAGAGCCCAGGAAAGTAATGTAGACAATGCTGACCTCATTGGTTGGCCAAAGCATGATCGACATCGGCACCCAGGCAATTGCCGGAATCGGTCGCAGTACTTCGAACACCGGCATCAGAAGATCTCGCGCGGCACGATAACGCCCGATGAGCAGGCCGAGCGGAACAGCCAGCAATATGGCAATACCAAACCCTGAAAGGATGCGACGAACGCTGATGCCTACATTGGTGGCAAATTTATCCGATCGGTTAACCTCAAGCAGTTTCTGGAAAACCTCACCGGGCGTAGGAATATTGGTAAAGCGGATGTAAAAATCCCAGCGATACAACGTGCCGAAGTGCCAGATTGCATACAGGGACAAAAGTGAAACAATCCATAACACGGCGCTGAACAGAGGCCCCCGCCACTGGGATAGCAGCAACTGCTGAGGCGTA
>JBIIZE010000337.1:0-3206 GCA_044346435.1 Burkholderiales bacterium | reverse complement strand
CAACGTGATGATAACGACGGTGCCGATCCGTCCGATCCTGACGATGAAATCTCTCATGATGGCTTACGAAGGTGATGTTTGACCGTTGGAGGGGGTAGCAGCATTCCTGAAGATGTCTTCTTGAACACGCATCAATACCAGGTGATTTTATTGCATTTCGGCTTGCCGGCTTGCCGGCTTGCTGTCTTGCTGTCTTGCTGTTTGTCAGGTGATTTTTTCAGGCAAAATCTTCCCCGAACAGCAGGCGCCATGTATTGCGGTAGGCGACTCCGTGCCGGACCTTATCCGGCAACCGTGACAGGAAGTGCCGGTGTTTCTGGTCGAATTCGGCGATCCGGTGCAGGCGGTCCTGGCCCAGGTCGAGCGCTGAAAGGAAACGCTCCGGGTGAGCGACGATGACTTCAAGCCACTCCGGCCTGATGTCTCCGCGGTCCGTCCAGATCCGGGAGTGCCGCTGGCCGCTGACGGGGTAGACCGAGTCGGCGTCACCAAAGGCGGTATCGAAATAAAGATTCGGAAAGCGGCGGATCAGTCCATCGACATAAGCCGCGCTGTATTGTGACGCCCGTTCGCTGAAGCGGACCTGGCCGACATGACACCAGATCACGCGGGCTTTCGGATATTGCGCCAGCATTTTTTCCAGCGGCGGCAGGAAGCGGTCTTCGATCTCGTAGTGAATCTGGAAGGCCAGCCCGGTTTTTTCACTCATGCTGAACAGCCGCTGACCGGTGGGGCCGTCAATCATGACTTCGACATCCCGGTCGGTATCGCCGCGTTTGACCTGCCGGGGCGAAGGGTAGTGGCGCAGTTCATATTCGCCGAACAGCAGAATGGCTTTTTGCCGGGCTGCGGTTTCCTGGGCTTCCAGAAACGCTTCTGCGACCTCGGTCAGGAAAGGCGGCTGGCCGCCGTTGCCGACGGGGATGAAGCGGTCGGCGTATTCGGCCATCAGCCGCTGCGGGAAATCATCGTAACGAATGCCTTTGTCGAACTGGTTGCGTCCCATATCCGAAGACAGCGCCATCAAGCCGATGTTCAGCTGATCGAGGCTTTTGGCAATGTCGCGGATATCGACGCGGCCCGGGTTGCAGGAGCTTTCAATGTCGATATACGGCAGCGCGCCGCTCGCCAGTATTTTTTTGAGACGCTGTTTGTAAACAGTCTTGAGCTGTTCGATATCCAGGCCGGTCTGCGTCTGGCCGGATGCCGGCCATGCGAAAAGTGACGGAAGGACGCAGAAGGATTGCAGCAAGCGGCGGCGAGTGATCATTGGAGGTTTCAGCGGGAAGGGCTGCCAGTGTAACCCCCGGTCACTTTCGGGGGGTATTTACCACTCAATCCTGCCGCATAGGCCGCGATCGTCAAGAATATGCAATTCGTGGTCATCAAAAAACACTGTGCCGGGCATGTCAGCCCGGCACAGCTGAAGAACTTCAGGGCATTTTCCAGCCGAGCCACTCGCACACGCCGCGGCCCATGATCCATTCCTTGTCTTCTTCCTTGACCCACGGCGCATCCTTCAACCACATGTCGATGTGCTGGCGGTAGGGCACGTTGGAGCGCGACCAGTCGCTGCCCCAGAACAGGCGTTTCGGACCGAAGGCCTCGTAGGCACGTTTGGCGTGCACCTGGATTTTTTTGAAGGGATAGGGATCGGCGATGTAGTTGGGCAGCGCGCTGGCCTTGACCGCGACATTGGGGCGCTTGGCGATCGGCAGCAGCTTGTCGAAATCGCGGAAGGTTTCGTCTTCGGGTTTGCCGCTGGTCAGCGACATGTGATCCATGATGATTTTCAGGCCGGGGTAACGTCCGGCGATGTCGTCGATGACATGCACAAAGTTTTGCGGCACCAGGATCATCAGCTTGATGCCGAGTTTTTCGGCTTCCGCCCATACCCAGTCGAACTTGCCTGCGACCAGCGGCTCTTGCAGCACGGGGATGTGGAAGGAGAAACGCATGCCGAGCATGCCGGGTTGCTGCAGCCAGGTCTTGATCGTGGCCTTTGCATCCGGCGCTTCCGGATTGAAGCGGCCCATGATCGCGAAACGGTCGGGATGTTGTTTGACGGCTTCAATCGCGAGATCGTTGCGGTCACCTTCCCACGACGGCGGCACGATAATCACGCGGTCAATGCCGGCGCCGTCCATGTCCTTGAGCAGTTGCTCGTGACCGAGCGGGATGTCGCGCTGCGCATGCGCGCGCGCGGGCCAGGGTCGCTCCGGTGTGTTGGCGCCCCAGATATGTACTTGTGAGTCGACGATCAGCATGTTGTTCTCCGGTTTCAGGAAGCCCGATTCAATGACGAACGGACGGCAGCGTCAAGGCGTCCGGAACGTGGAGCGCAGGGCTGTGGCCTGTGCGGCGCGCAGTGGTCAGCCTGCGGCGCGACCGTTACACTGCAACGCGCAAGCCGCAACACTTGCGTTGTCATGAGCGCTGTTGTTGCCCGTCCTCGACGATAACAATAAATATTTGTTTTTAAAGGATTTTTATGAACGGCGCGGAAAGCCTGGTGCGCACGCTGCTGAATGGCGACGTCAATGTTTGTTTCGCCAATCCCGGCACTTCGGAAATGCATTTTGTCTCGGCGCTGGATCGTGTCGAAGGCGTGCGCTGCATCCTCGGCCTGTTCGAAGGCGTGGTCACCGGTGCGGCCGATGGTTATTACCGCATGGCCGGCAAACCGGCGGCGACGCTGCTGCATCTCGGGCCCGGTCTGGGTAATGGCCTCGCCAATCTGCACAACGCAAAAAAGGCGCGCTCGGGCATCGTCAACATCGTCGGTGAACACGCGAGTTATCACATCCAACACGATGCGCCGCTGACCGCCGACATTGAAGGTGTGGCGCGGCCGATGTCGGACTGGGTGCTGACTTCGCGGTCATCAAGCGCAGTCGCTGCGGATGGCGCGTTGGCGGTGGAAGCGGCGCGCAAAGCGCCGGGGCAGATCGCCACGCTGATCCTGCCCGCCGATACCGCCTGGGGCGATGCGGAAGGCCCGGCGAACGTAAAAGCAGCGGCACCCCGCGAGCGCGTGCCGGACAGCGCCATCGCGGATGGCGTCAGTGCATTGAAGTCCGGCGCAACGGCGGCGATTCTGCTCGGCGGCGCCGCGCTGCGCGGCAAGGCGCTGGAATATGCCGCGCGCATTGCCGCGAAAACCGGCTGCACGCTGATTTCCGAATACAACAACGCGCGCATGGAAC
>JBIIZE010000336.1:0-3212 GCA_044346435.1 Burkholderiales bacterium | reverse complement strand
GGACCAAGGGGCAGAAGTTCAGCAACATCCGCGCGATGTTTCCGATGTACGACACGCCGTTTCATTTTGTCGCACTGGAGAAATCCGGGATCAAGTCGGTGAAGGAACTGGCCGGCAAAAAATCTGGTGTGGGCCCCCGTGCCGGTACCTGCGGTACGTATTTCCCGCTGATGTTCAAGGCGATCGGCATCGACACGACGTTCCGTAATGGCCAGGCCTCCGACATGTCCGCCAATCTGCAGGACGGGCTCATTGATGCATTCCCGTTCTGTGCCGGCGTTCCCATTGCGGCGTATTCGGAGCTCGAGACGACCAATAAGGTGCGCTTCTTCACCTTCACGGACGACGAACTGAAGAAGATCAAGGCCGCGCTGCCGGAACTGTCGGACTCAGTGATTCCCAAAGGTTCTTACAAACAGCAAACCGAAGATCACAAAACCGTCGGCCTCTACAATTTTGCCATTGCCAACAAGGATGTAGCTGACGATCTGGTTTACGCCGTGGTCAAAGCGGTGATGGAAAACAATGCGCAAATGGTCAAGGGTCACGCCGCAGCCAAAGAGACGCTTCTTCCGAACTGGAACCGTAACGGTTTTCTGCCTTTCCATCCGGGCGCAATCCGTTATTTCAAGGAAAAAGGAATTAACGTACCCAAGCATTTGATCCCGCCTGAATACAAGGGTTGATTGCGACATTCTGATCCAGACCGCACTGTGCGCAAGCACAGTGCGGTTTTTTTTGGCAGGGGGAGAAATACATGAGCACGCAGACGAGCACGCCATCGACTGAGGATGTCATCAAGCCGCCAATGGCCGAGGAAGAATTCGGTGGCAACAAGCGAACGTTGCAAAACTGGGAGGCGCTGGTTCTGGCCTGCCTCTGCGTCAGCTTCACGGCATTTCACCTTTTTGTGCTGAATATCTATTCCCTGGAGCCTTTGCTGTTTCGGGCGATTCACGTGGGCTGGGGTGGTGCAATCGGCTTCATGATGTATTCCGCCGGCAATCGCGCGCGCAAGGACGGTGTGCCGTGGTATGACTGGTTGTTTGTCGCGGCTTCGATTGCCTGTGCGGTCTACATGACCATCGAGCTTGACGGGCTACTGTTCCGTGCTGGCGCTCAATTCACGACGGGCGATGTGATCACGGGTTTTGTCGGAACGTTGCTGGTGCTCGAGTTCGGTCGCCGCACATCCGGACTGGCGCTGCCGATTATTTCCGGCATATTCATCATTTACTGTTTTGTCGGGCCGTGGATGCCCGGCGTGCTGGAGCACAAGGGTTTCGAGATCCCGCGTTTTTTCACTTATATCTACAGCGAATACGGGATCTTTGGCGTCACCACGCAGGTTTCTTCGTCCTACATCATCCTGTTTGTCTGCTTTGCGGCATTTCTCCAGGTTTCCAAGGTCGGTGATTACATCAACGACCTGTGCAATGCCATGTTCGGCTGGGCGCGCGGCGGTCCGGCAAAGGCTGCCGTCGCTTCCGGCATCCTGTTCGGATCGATTTCGGGTTCAGCCGTGGCGAATGTGGTGGCCTCGGGCATGGTGACCATTCCGATGATGCGCAAGGTGGGCTATGACAAGCCCACGGCAGCCGCGATCGAGGCGACTTCATCCACGGGCGGACAGATTACACCGCCGGTATTGGGCGCTGGCGCATTCCTGATGGCCGAAATCACCGGAATTCCCTACAGCGAAATTGCGCTCGCAGCGGTGATTCCGGCCTTGCTCTTTTACATCGCCTGCTGGATCCATGTCGATCTTCATGCGATCCGGCTGGGTTTGCGTGGCTTGCGCAAGGATGAACTGCCGCCCTTGTTTGAAATGCTGAAGCGCCTGTACCTGTTTTCGCCGATTGTCGTTTTGGTCTGGGGGCTGCTGGCGGGTTATTCGCCATTCCGGGCTGGCGGGCTCGGCATCCTGACGGCGCTGATCGTCGGCTGGATGGCGATACGATTTGGTGATCTTGAATTGCGTCCGGATTCGCAGGCGCCGATCGGGCCCGGATTGGCTTTTGCAACGGCTTTGCTGGTCAGGATTCTTTCGCTGGTGGCGCTCGGCGCTGTTGCCGGACTGGTCATTTTTTATATTCCGGCAATGCTCAAAGGTGTGGCTGGCGAGTGGGCGGGGATGGCGGTGGGTTTCGCCCTTCTTGTCACGTTGACTTTAATGTTTGGCTGGCGCAAGACGCTGGAGGGCCTCAATCTTGCGGCGCGCGACACCATTCAGTTGGTGGCGGTCTGTGCCTGTGCCGGCATTATTGTCGGTGTGGTCGCGCTGACCGGCATAGGCGGGCGATTTTCGGAGCTGATTCTCGGCATTGCCGGAACCAGTCAGTTGATCGCGATGATATTTGCTGCTGGTGTGGCCTTGATTCTCGGGATGGGCATGCCGACGACGGCGGCCTACGCCATCGCCGCAGCTGTGATTGCGCCCGGATTGACCAAAATCGGCGTCGCACCCCTGGTGGCCCACCTCTTCATTTTCTACTTTGCGGTGATTTCGGCGATTACGCCGCCTGTCGCGCTGGCGTCGTTTGCCGCCGCCGGCATGTGTAATGCCGATCCCTGGAAAACTTCATGGATCGCTTTGAAAATGGGGCTGGCGACCTTCCTGGTGCCATTCATGTTTTATTACAGCCCTTTATTGTTGCTCAAGGGTAACCCCGTTGATATTGCTCAGGCTTTTATTACCGCCTCGGTCGGCGTCTGGTTTCTGGCCGGCTCAACCGAGGGGTGGTTCGGTGGGCGGTTGGCCATGCCGCTTCGGGTGGTCATGTTCGGTGCGGCCTTGTGCCTGATCCATCCGGGCACCATTACCGACCTCATCGGGCTGGCTATTGGTGTGCCGATTTACCTCTGGCAGCGCATGCGCTTGCGCGGTGCTGCCGTAAGGGAAGGTGCCTGAACGGCGATAAGGTTGCCCCCGTTCCCCTGAAAGCCCTTGTTTTTGCGGGGAATTTGCCGGTAAACGTCTTTTATTCAAGACGTTATCGTGCTATCCTTCCGGGTTATTTCAAACTCTGGAAGTAGGGGATTTTTATGGCTGTCGAACGCACGCTTTCCATCATCAAACCCGATGCCGTTGCCAAAAACGTAATCGGCCAGATTTACTCCCGTTTTGAGGGTGCCGGGTTGCGCATTGTTGCCGCTCGCATGACCCAGTTGTCCAAAGCGCAGGCTGAAGGTTTTTACGCAGTGCACAAAGA
>JBIIZE010000335.1:0-3213 GCA_044346435.1 Burkholderiales bacterium | reverse complement strand
AGGCCGCAGTGCCGCAGGATCTGCACCAGCAGCCATCCGCTGTCGCGGCAGGAGCCGCTGCGTTTTTCCAGTGTCAGTTCGCAGGTCTGAACGCCCGGTTCCATGCGTACGAGGTAACCGATGGCGTTCTGCAGCTGGCGGTTGACTTCGACCAGAAAGTCGATGGTGGCGATATCCGGCGGCAGTGATTTGCGGAAAGCATCGAGCCATTGCATCAGCAACGGGCCGTTTTCATCAATCGCGAGATAGGGTGTGAGGTCGCGGGCCAGTGCCGCTTCGTAGGTGAAGGGGAATTTCTCGGCATGGCTTTCGATGAAAAAGTCGAAGGGGTTGATCACCGTCATGTCGGCCACGAGGTCGACGGTGATTTCCAGTTCCTTGGTTTTTTCCGGGAAAACGAAGCGCGCGATGTAATTGCCGAAAACGTCCTGCTGCCAGTTGATGAAGTGTTCGGCCGGACTGACGTTCAGCGAGTAGGAGAGGATCGGTGTGCGGCTGTGCGGCGCGGGACGCAGACGTATTTCGTGTGCCGAGAGTCCTACGGGGCGGTCATAGATATAGCGCGTCTTGTGGTGGAGACCGACGTGGATGCTCACGAAGGCTCCAGCGGTGCAAGTATGGCGTTATCAGGGCTGGGAAGTGACATTCCAGTCCGGATTGGGGAGTTCACCGAACACCTTGCGCAGGCCGGCGCCCCATTGTTTGTGAATCATGTTGAAGTAGGGGTCACTCTCTTCGATGTGATGCCTGTAGCTGACCTTGAAACTGTCTCGTTCATAAATCAGCAAATCGATCGGCAGTCCGACCGAGATGTTACTGCGCATCGTCGAGTCGAAAGACACGAGCAGGCATTTTGTGGCTTCAAGCAGGCTGGTGTCGTTCTTGACAACGCGGTCGATTACCGGTTTGCCGTATTTGCTCTCGCCGATCTGGAAGTAAAGCGTTTCCGGCGTTGATTCGATGAAATTGCCTTCGCTGTAGACGTGAAACAGCCGTTGCGGTTCGCCGCGGATCTGTCCCCCGACGATGAATGAAGCGCTGGAGTCGATGTTGCTTTGTTGCAGAAAAGGCGCGTTGCGGTTGCGAACGTCGCGCAGTGCCTGGCCGGTCAGGTCAGCCACGTCATACATCGATTCAACGTTCATGATGGTCTGCGACTGGGATTGCCGGCGCACATGCTCTTCGAGCAGCTTGATGGCGCTTTGGGTGATCGACAGGTTGCCGGCAGTCAGCATGACGATGACGCGATCGCCATCCTTCGAGAATAAATACATCTTGCGGAAGCTGGCGATGTT
This sequence comes from Burkholderiales bacterium, assembly GCA_044346435.1. Taxonomy (GTDB): domain Bacteria; phylum Pseudomonadota; class Gammaproteobacteria; order Burkholderiales; family SG8-41. Next base: position 1,918 of record JBIIZE010000335.1, on the reverse strand, counting down.
GTCGACACCGGCATTGGTCCGGGTGTCGGAGGCGAACACCATGCCGGCGTCAAGCGTTACAGCTACACAATAGGTCATGGCGGGAATCTGCTAATGTCAGGTCGTCGCGAAGCATAGGCTACCTGCGACTGACTGACAAGATTGCATTTCCTGTCGATTTGTTGGTGTATTCCTCACTCACTCTCCGTGTGAGCGGGCGTGCGGGACATCGGGTCGAAATCGGCCGGAACAAGGAAGTGGCTGTTTAACTCCGCATGCAGTTGGTGAAGCTTTTCCAGAAAATCCATCAAATGCTCGTGCAGACCGTCTTTCATGATCTTTTCGACGCGTCCGTAGTGGAACTGCGCGTGCAGTTCGCCAGCGAGCCGTTCGGGTTCCATGGAGTCGTTGCGGCACAGGCCGCGCAGGATTTCGTAGATTTCGTTCATGCAGGCATGCAGGGACCGCGGCAGATCTTCGCGCAGGATCAGCAACTCGGCGACCCGGCGCGGCGTAATCTGGTCACGGTAGATGCGACGGAATGAACTCAATGCGCTGACAGATCTCAGCAGTGCGCTCCATTGGTAATAGTCGACGGCGCCGCCGACGTCTGCCGCGCTGGGCAGGAGTGTGTGGTATTTGACGTCAAGGAAGCGCGCGGTATTGTCGGCGCGTTCCATGAAAGTGCCGAGCCTGATGAACTGGTAAGCCTCATCCCGCAGCATGGTGCCGAAAGTGACGCCGCGGAACTGGTGGGACTGTATCTTGATCCATTCGAAGTATTCGTTGAGGCCGCCATTGTTCAGGGCGTCATCCGACCGCGCGCGCAGTTCCAGCCACATGGCGTTGAGGTCTTCGTACATCTCGGTGGTGATGATGCCGCGCATGCTGCGTCCGTTTTCGCGGGCGGCATGCATCAGTGAATAGATGCTCGACGGATTGGCGCTGTCGATCAGCATGAAGCGGAGTACTTTTTCCGCGTTCAGTGGCCCCGGGTTGCGTGCGTAATAGTCGCTGGCCAGGCCGTTGATGACCAGAGGTAGCGCCCACGGTTCTGCCCAGGCCTGCGCGTTGTCGGTGATGCGGTAAGGCAGCAGCGACATGCGGTAGGTGACATCGAGCAGGCGCGCAGTGTTTTCCGCGCGCTCGATTTGCCGCGACATCCAGTACAGGGTATTGGCTTGGCGGCTCAGCATCCGAGGTCCTCCAGTATCCAGGTGTCCTTGGTGCCGCCGCCCTGCGAGGAGTTCACGACCAGCGAACCTTCACGCAAGGCCACGCGGGTCAGTCCACCCGGCACCAGGGTGACATTTTTTCCCGAGAGCACATAAGGCCGGAGGTCAACGTGCCTCGGCAGCACATCGGAGTCGCAGAAGGTCGGGCAGGTCGACAATGCCAGTGTAGGCTGTGCGATGTAATTGGCCGGATTCTGTTCGATGCGTTTGCGGAACTCGGCGATCTGTTCTTTGGTGGATGTCGGTCCGACCAGCATGCCGTAGCCGCCGGAACCCTGGACTTCCTTGACCACCAGTTCTTCCAGATGCGCAAGGGCGTAAGCGCGTTCGTCGGTGTTGCTCAGCATGTAGGTCGGCACGTTGGAGATGATCGGTTTTTCGCCGAGATAAAACTCGATCATTTTCGGCACATACAGATAGGTCGATTTGTCATCCGCCACACCGGTTCCCGGCGCGTTGGCCAGCGTTACGTTGCCGGCGCGGTAGGCAGAAAAGATGCCGGGGACGCCGAGCACCGAGTCAGGACGGAAGGCTAGCGGATCCAGATAGTCGTCATCAATGCGACGGTAGATGACATCGACCCGCTGCGGGCCGGCGGTGGTGCGCATGTACACCACGTCATTGGCGACAAAGAGATCCTGGCCTTCAACCAGTTCGACACCCATTTGCTGCGCGAGGAAGGCATGTTCGAAATAGGCGCTGTT
>JBIIZE010000334.1:0-3215 GCA_044346435.1 Burkholderiales bacterium | reverse complement strand
TGATGTAGCCGAGACCGACATCCATCAGCGTCTGCAGCTTGCGTGCGAGAGTCGGTACCGCACTGAAAAACTCCAGTGCATGTTCAACCGTCATCTCCAGCACTTCGTGGATGGTCTTGCCCTTGTAACGGATGTCCAGCGTTTCGCGGTTGTAGCGTTTGCCGTGGCAGGTGTCGCAGGGGACATAGATGTCGGGCAGGAAGTGCATCTCGACTTTTAATACACCATCACCCTGGCAGGCTTCGCAGCGCCCGCCTTTGACATTGAACGAGAAGCGGCCGGCACCGTAGCCGCGCGCGCGGGATTCCGGCACACCGGCATAAAGCTCGCGGATCGGCGTAAACAGGCCGGTGTAAGTTGCGGGATTGGAGCGGGGCGTGCGGCCGATCGGGCTCTGGTCGACGTTGACCACCTTGTCGAAAAATTCCATGCCTTCAATGGCGGTGCAGGGTGCGGGTTCGACATTGCTGCCATACAGATCGCGCGCGGCTGACAGATACAGCGTGTCGTTGACCAGGGTCGACTTGCCGGAGCCGGAGACGCCGGTAACGCAGGTCAGCAGCCCGATGGGAATGCCCACCGTGACGTCCTTGAGGTTGTTGCCGTGCGCGCCCTTGATGATCAACTGCCGCTGCGGGTTGATGCGGTGACGCAGCGCCGGTACGTCGATGCGCCGCCGTCCGGACAGATACTGGCCGGTCAGCGATTCGGGATGGGCGATGATTTCCGCCGGCGTGCCTTCGGCGATGACACAGCCGCCATGTTCCCCGGCGCCGAGGCCCATGTCGACCACATGATCGGCATGCATGATCGCGTCGTGATCATGCTCGACGACGATCACCGAGTTGCCGATGTCGCGCAGCCGCTTGAGCATGTCGAGCAGCCGTGTGTTGTCGCGCTGGTGCAGGCCGATCGACGGTTCATCGAGCACATACATCACGCCGGTCAGGCCGGAGCCGATCTGGCTGGCGAGGCGGATGCGCTGTGATTCACCGCCCGAGAGCGTGTCGGCCGAGCGATCGAGCGACAGATAATCCAGGCCGACATCCACCAGAAAGCGCAGGCGGTTGCTGATTTCGCCGGCAATTTTTTCGGCGATGGCCTGTCGGGCACCGGTCAGTTTCAGATTGTCGAAGAAACGCATCGCGTCGCCGAGTTGCAGCGCGGACAGTGCGTAGATCGGCTGACGTGCGACCAGCACATGCCGCGCCTCGCGCCGCAGGCGTGTGCCCTGGCAATCCGGGCACTGCTGGGTGTTCAGATATTTGGCGAGTTCTTCCTTGACGACCGGTGAGTCGGTTTCCTTGTGCCGCCTTTCGAGGTTGGGCACCACGCCCTCGAAAGCGTGTTCCTTGACATAGGATTTGCCGCGTTCACCGACGTAGGTGAAGCGGATCGCGGTTTTTCCGGAACCATAGAGCACTGCCTGTCGCGCTTCTTCGGGCAGTTCGTTGAACGGCGCTTCGATGTCAAAGCCGTAATGAGCTGCCAGACCCTGCAGCATCTGGAAATAGAACTGGTTGCGACGATCCCAACCTTTGATCGCCCCCGCGGCGAGCGACATTTCAGGAAAAGCCGCAATGCGTTTGGGATCAAAGAAGGTAATCGAGCCCAGTCCATCGCAGCGCTGGCACGCCCCGGCCGGATTGTTGAACGAAAACAGCCGGGGTTCGAGTTCGGGCGACGCAAAACCGCATTGCGGGCAGGCAAGGCGCGCCGAGAATGAATGTTCCTGGCCGCTGTCCATATCCACGGCTAGCGCGCGACCGTCGCCATGGCGCAGTGCGGTTTCAAATGATTCGGCCAGACGCTGCCGCAGTTCTTCGCGGACTTTGACGCGGTCGACGACGACGTCGATGGTGTGTTTGGTATTCTTTTTCAGGGCCGGCAGGGCATCGATGTCATGCACCTTGCCGTCGAGGCGCACGCGCACGAAACCCTGTGCCCGCAGTTCATCGATCAGCGCCGACTGCTCGCCCTTGCGGTCGTTGACCACCGGCGCGAGGATCATCAACTTGGTGTCCTCGGGCATCTGCAGTACATGATCAACCATCTGCGCGACCGACTGCGCGGCGAGCACGACATCATGCTCGGGGCAATGCGGCTCGCCGATTCGCGCATAAAGCAGGCGCAGATAGTCGTGGATCTCGGTGACGGTGCCGACCGTCGAGCGCGGGTTGTGGCTCGACGCTTTTTGCTCGATGGCGATCGCGGGGGACAACCCTTCAATCATGTCGACATCGGGTTTTTCCATCAACTGCAGGAATTGCCGGGCGTAGGCGGACAGCGATTCAACGTAACGGCGCTGGCCTTCCGCATACAGCGTGTCGAAGGCCAGTGAGGATTTGCCTGATCCCGACAGTCCGGTGATGACCACCAGCCGGTTGCGCGGCAGATCAAGACTGATGTTTTTCAGGTTGTGCGTGCGTGCGCCGCGTACCCGGATCTGCCCGGCGCCGGCAGGCGGCAAGGGCAGATCGGTTTGCGGTTTGGTCGGCAAGGCGACCAGTTTTGGCGGCGTCGAACGCGCTGTCATGTCAGAGACCAAAGGTAAACCTGTTAATATACGCGCATAAGCAGTTACGCCCAACTGTTCCCCGGTTTTCTCCTCCAGTTTTCTTTCTTTCCGTTCCCCGCCCGTCCATGTCGTCGCGCAGCAAAATGACCCCGCTCGAATTGCGGGCCAGTATCGGACTGTCCGGCATTTTCGGACTGCGGCTGCTGGGCATGTTCGTGATCCTGCCGGTGTTTGCGATTTACGCCGAACGCTTGCCGGGCGGGGATAATCTGACGCTGGTCGGCCTGGCCATTGGCGCCTACGGTCTGACCCAGGCGCTCCTGCAGATTCCCTTCGGCTGGTGGTCTGATCGTTATGGCCGGAAACCCGTGGTCTACATCGGGCTTGTAATATTTGCGGTTGGCAGTTTTGTGGCCGCACTGGCACCGAATATCTATATGGTCATTTTCGGTCGCATGTTGCAGGGCGCAGGCGCAATTTCCGCAGCGGTCATCGCGATGACCGCGGACCTGACCCGCGAAGACCAGCGCGCCAAAGCGATGGCGATGATCGGCTCTACCATTGGCGTGGCGTTTGCGCTGTCGCTGGTGGCGAGTCCCTGGCTCGATCGCATGATCGGTGTGCCGGGTATTTTTGCGCTGACCGGCATCTTGGCGCTCGGCGCCATGCTGGTGATGTGGCGTGTCATTCCGGATGC
>JBIIZE010000333.1:0-3217 GCA_044346435.1 Burkholderiales bacterium | reverse complement strand
GCCGCTGTTCACGCTGCATGCCGAAACACCGGGTGAACTCGCCTACGCACTGGCTTATCTGTACGGGCAACCGCCGGTTGTCGGCATCGCCAACGGACAGTGACGGCAAACACCGTGACCGCAAACACCGGCACCATTGTCTTTGCGCTGCCCGGCAACGAAACACTCGCCGGGGCATTGGCAACACAGACCGGGGCCACAGCCGGTGTGCTCGCAATACGCCGCTTTCCGGATGGTGAAACCTATCTGCGATTTGATACGCCGGTCAGCGGCTGCAAGGTCGTGCTCGCCTGCAGCCTTCACCATCCCGACAACAACATCATGCCGCTGCTGTTTGCCGCATCCACCGCACGCGAACTGGGCGCCCGCGAAATCGGACTGGTCACGCCATATCTGGGCTATATGCGGCAGGACAAGCGCTTCCAGGATGGCGAAGCGATTACGTCGGCGGTGTTTGCACAACTCCTGTCGCGTTACATCAACTGGCTGGTCACGGTAGACCCGCACCTGCACCGCTGGAATTCTCTCGCTGATATCTACGCGGTGCCCGGTATCGTGGTCCCCGCCGCACCGTTGCTGGCGGAATGGATCAAGGCCAACGTCGAAGCGCCGGTGCTGATCGGTCCGGATGCCGAAAGCGAACAATGGGTATCGGCTGTTGCAGGCATCGCCAATGCGCCGCATGTGGTGCTCGAAAAAGTCCGCCGCGGTGACCGTGATGTCTCGGTCAGCGTCCCGGATCCTGAAGCCCTGCGCGGACGCACGCCGGTGTTGGTGGATGACATTATCTCGACGGGGCGTACGATGATTGCAGCGGTACAACATGTGTTGGCGCAAAAATTGGTGCCGCCCGTATGCGTCGGCGTCCATGCTGTGTTCTCCGGCGACGCCCATGAAGCGCTGCTCGCAGCCGGTGCTGCGCGCGTTGTCACTACCGACACCATTACGCACTCCTCCAACGGCATCAGCACGTACCCCGCGATCGCCGTTGCCGTTGCCGTTGCCGTTGCGGAATTACAGCGCAAAGTCCTTCCCTGATCCTGCCCATGGAACTGCGGCAAAAAAGTTCATAGATTGTCGTATGTCAAACCGGATTGCTTCTCAACGCCATAAGCGTGGAAAGAGCAAACTCTCCCAACATGCTGCTGAGAATTCCCCGAAGGAAGCAAATTTGAATATCGATCTAAAGTTTGCGAACCCGCATCCGTTAAACTATGGGGCAGTTATTTTTGCAATATCTCATCACGGGAAAATCATGCGCAGTTTTTTCAATAAAATCATAGCGTTGTCAGCAGCATTGCCGCTGACAGCACTTGCCTTTCAACCGCTGATCACCGACGACACCGGCACCCAGGGTGCTGGCGGCAACCAGATCGAAGCCGGTTACAACCACAGCAGCGAGAAATCAGCCGGCGTTCAAACGATCACCCATGAAATCCCCCTGGTTTTCACGCGCGGCATTACTGATGAACTCGACGTCTACGTCGGCGGCACTCGTACGCGCATCGTCCCCGATGCACCGGGCGCCACGGAATCCGGCTGGAGCAATCCGGTAATCGGCGCCAAATGGCGTTTTTATGACGATGAAGCCAGCAAGCTGAGCTTCGCCGTTAGGCCGGAAGTCAGCTTCGGTGTTTCAGACAGCAAGGAAGCCCGCGGACTGGGCACCGGCAAGATGTCCTATGGCGTCGGCCTGCTGATGACCCAGGAAACCGGTTTCGGCGCCTTCCTCGCCAACCTGCAGGTGGATCGCGCCAATTATTCCGATGCCTCGTTAAACGCCGGTGAGCGGCGCACGCAGTATCGTCTGTCGGTGGCTCCGGTATGGGATGTCGCCAAGGACTGGAAACTGGCGCTGGACACAGGCGCCATGACCAACCCTGATCGCGCGGCGAAAGACTGGATGGGTTATGTCGAACTCGGCGCCATTTACTCGCCGAGCAAAGACCTCGATTTTGCGTTCGGCATCATCCGCAACAATCGTGACGGCAATACGCAGACCACCCAGTTGACGACCGGCGTCACCTGGCGATTCAAGTAAAGAAGAAGGATCGGTTTTTACGACATCGCGGCTGCGCGCAGCCGCGACAGATCGCGAATATGAACCCGCTGCCCCTCAACCCTGATCAGGGTGGCAGCGGCAAGTTCATGCAGGATGCGCGAAAAGTGTTCCTGGGTCAGATTAAGCCGCGAGGCGATCAACCCTTTGCGCACGGGTAACGTCAGAGCAACCTCCTGCGGACCTTCCGCCTCCAAAGGCACTTCATGCAGCAGGTAGCAGATCACCCGCTGGGTGCCTGACATCAACATATAGCTTTTCAGGTCATGGGTGCGCCGGTAAATCCGTGACGCGAGTCCCTTGATCACCCGCAAGGCCAGTTCCGGCGTCTCGCCCAGCACCTTGAGCAGATCGGCCCGGGGAACATGCAGCATTTGCGTGTCGATGATCGCCTGGGCGGTCACCAGATGGGGTTGATCGGTATACAGCGAAGGCTCGCCGAAACAGGCGCCGGCGCCGATCAGGTCAAATACCTTTTCGTGCCCGTTTCCCGCCTGCAGCAGCAGTTTGACCTGCCCTCTTGTCACAAGATGCAGGCCGGTCCCGGGATCGCCTTCCCGGCAAATCACATCGCCGCCGGAAAATTCACGCAGCTCAGCACCCTCAGCGAGTCGTTTACAGGCGGACACATCAAGGCCGGCAAACAGATTGACACCCGCAAGCGCCTGTAAAACCTGTGTTACCGCAGCACACACTGACGAGCCTCTTTGGTGAAAGTCCTGAGGCTCCAGTATCCCTGCACATATCCATGGCCCATTGACAAAGATCAAAGGCAGGCAAGAAGGCTTTCCCCTACAGCCAGGCGCTGACCTTTATTCCCTGCGGCGGTTCGTCAAATTAGATTGTTGTTTTGATGTAAATCAATGAAATCAGCAGGCTGCGGCTGTTAGCCTGCGCAAGCGAAACCAAAGAATGAATGACGCAATGTGCAAGATCCCCGGACAAACCGAATCGACCCTTTCCAAGGGGCTGGATTGTGCGCTGCACACAAAATCCGTTTGGCGGCACCTTCCGCTGAAAAGCAGGCCTGCCGCTTAAACTGTGGCTTCTTTAACCACCCGGAGTACAACTGACATGATCATCCGAAATCTGCTTATCGCGGCCGCCAGCCTGGTTGCAACCGTCGGTGTCGCCAACGCTGCAGACGTTGACGCCAGC
>JBIIZE010000332.1:0-3218 GCA_044346435.1 Burkholderiales bacterium | reverse complement strand
ATCACGGAAATCTGGCCGCCCAGCAACTCATACATCGCCAGCGCGCCGCCGCGGTACGGCACATGCGTCAGATGCAGCTTTGCACGCTGCGCAAACAGCGCAGCAGCCAGATGCGCAGCCGTACCGACACCGGAAGTTCCGTAGTCAAGCTCGTGCGGACGGCGTCTTGCAAACTCGATCAGCTCCGGCACCGACTTCACCGGCAGTGACGGATGCACCAGCAGAACGCTCGGCACCTGCGCGACCATGGTCACGGGCGCGAAATCCCGCAGCGTGTCGTAGGGCAGACGCGTCCACAAGGAGGGATTGATGACATGGGAGGTATACGCCATCAGCAGGTTGTAGCCATCAGGCGGCGCCTTGGCGACCATTTCGGATCCGATCATGCCGCCGGCGCCCGGCCGGTTATCAACGATTACACCCTGGCTCCAGGCCTCTGAATAATGGATCGCCAGCGTCCGTGCGAGTACGTCGGTGGCGCCACCGGGCGCAATCGGTACGACAATGCGAACGGTCCGGCTCGGATAACCCTGTGCGGCGGCCGTGGCGGCAGCAGCCACCAGAAAAACGGCAAACCCGAGACGGCAAAGTATGGTCACGGGGAAATTGTAATCTGCAACGCGGGGGATTCGCGCTAAAATTGACCCTGTTAACAGCAGCGTCAATTACGGCAATAACATGAGCAAACCCCCACTGTTCGAAGGCGAACTGCATGACGCCATGCAGCAGCTGTACGACGAAACCATCGAGGCCATGCAGCTGGCCAAAGTCAGCCCCGACCTCGACGACCTCTCCGCGGTATTCGCCGTCGCCCTGCTGAAGCTCGGCATGGCCACCGGATTTGTCGAACAACGTCACCCCGGCTTCGCCAAGGAAGTCGAAGAAAAGCGCCAGCGCGTCATTGCCGCACTGACGCAGAAACACTGAGGATTCAAGATGAACACCCCGATCTATCTCGACAATTCAGCGACCACCCCGCTGGACCCTGCGGTCGTGGACGCGATGCTGCCGTACCTGCGCGAGCAGTTCGGCAATCCGGCCAGCAGCACCCACGCTTTCGGCCACGCCGCGAGCAAAGCCGTCGAAGCTGCTCGCGCCGATGTGGCGCGACTGGTCGGCGCTGAGCCGCGCGATATTGCCTGGACCTCGGGTGCGACCGAATCCAACAACCTCGCGATCAAGGGTGCCGCGATGGCCGCACAAGCCCGCGGCAAACACCTGGTCACGGTGCAGACCGAGCACAAGGCCGTTCTCGACACCATGAAATGGCTGGAAAAGCAGGGCTTCAGTGTGACTTACCTCGCACCGCAGAAAAACGGCCTGCTCGATCTCGAAACCTTCCGCGCTGCGCTGCGCCCAGACACCGTGCTCGCCTCGGTGATGCTGGTCAACAACGAGATCGGCGTCATCCAGGATATCGATGCGATCGGCGCGGTCTGCCGCGAACGCGGGGTATTGCTCCATGTCGATGCTGCGCAGGCCACCGGCAAGGTCGCGATTGATCTTGCCAAGCTGCCGGTCGATGTCATGTCGCTGACTGCGCACAAGACCTACGGCCCCAAAGGCATCGGCGCCCTGTATGTACGCCGTGCGCCGCAGGTGCGCATCGAATGCCAGATGCACGGTGGCGGCCATGAGCGCGGACTGCGCTCAGGAACACTGGCAACCCACCAGATTGTCGGCATGGGCACCGCTTTCCGCATCGCCGGCGAACTGATGGCCGCTGAAGTGCCGCAGATGCGCATGCTGCGCGACCGTTTCTGGAACCGCCTCAAGGATTTGCCGGGCATCATTCTCAACGGCGATCTGGAACGGCGCATTACCAACAACCTGAACATCAGCATCGATATTCCGAACTGTGATTCACTGGTCACCACGCTGAGCGACATCGCCGTGTCATCGACTTCGGCCTGCTCCACCGGTGGGGTATCGCACGTGTTGCAGGCGCTGGGATCGGATGACGGAATCGCCGGCAACTCGATCCGCATTACCGTCGGCCGTTTTAATACGGTCGAGCAGATCGACTGGGCCGCAGACTACCTGCGTAAAAAAATAGAAGATTGCCGTGCAGGACGGCTGCGGGCCGCTTAATTCCAGCCCGGGAAGCACCCGCGCCACTTGAATCAGGGCCGTAGCGGCCTGTTCGCGGCTTCCTGCAGATGGATAAAGCTGTGGTCGCAGAAGCCGGGTTCGGCCAGCGCCTGCAGCTCCTCATAAACCTTGTCGGGCTCGCGCAGCACCCGCGCATCAAAATGCCGGGCATTGACCGCGCCGTAGTTGATGCAGACATCACTCTGTGCATCACGTTCAAGGCAGGCATACACGGTGGTCACGACATACATGCCGGCGCTGCGCTCGATGTAATGCAGGTATCGCCCCTGCACCACTTGCACATCGACGGCGCCGGCACGCCGGGTGTCGATGGAACGCACCGGCTTGCCACGCTGCCGCTGGTAATGCGTCAATGAATTGGAGCGGCCTTCAACCAGCAAGCGGTTTCCCGTTTGCGGATCAATGTCGTAACCGCGGTAAAAGGCGCAATGCACCATCGGACTTTGCACCAGATGTGCAAAACGCTCTGCCGCACCCGCCGCCGACGGCAGGCTTGCGCTGAACGCCAGTGCTAAAAGTGCGCGGCGCAAGTTCCGGAATCTCCGGGCGGGAAGCATCATCGACACAGTCTGATCCGGCGCCCTGTCACTGTCCATCACACAGCGCGGGTGAATTATTTGGCCTTGGCCAGACCCACTTCGGTCAGCACCGTCTGGTATTCAAGGTATTCCTCATCGAGGCGTTTTTTTGCAGCCTGCGCATTGACGTAACCATTGACCCAGAAGTTCTCTTCCAGCTCTTTTTTCCAGTCATCGGTCGCGGCCATCGCCGCCATCACCTTGTCCCAATAGGCGATCTGTTGCGGCGTCATGCCCTTCGGCCCCATCAGTCCACGCCAACTGGAGGAATCCGCCGGAACGCCCTGCTCGCGCCAGGTCGGGATCGATGCGAAGTCACCCCACATCCGCTTTGGCGAGGAAATGGCCAGCGCGCGCAGCTTGCCGGTACGCAGATGCGCAACCATGTTGCCAAGACCTGTGTTGACGACATCCACATGGCCGCCAAGCACGGCTGTCGTGGTCGCCGACCCGCCAGGAAATACGGCAGCCTTCAGCCGCCTGATGTCGACGCCACCGGCACGCAGGCAGGTGATCAGCGTGGTGTGA
>JBIIZE010000024.1:0-12142 GCA_044346435.1 Burkholderiales bacterium | reverse complement strand
GGTAGTCAAGGCTTCAGGCGCGAAAGTGAACTGAGCTGTAGCATCCTCAATAAAAACGGCGCCAAACGGCGCCGTTTTTATTGTTACAGCCCTTGCTACTGCACGGTGATATTTGCCTCCCGGATTACCCGGCTCCATTTTTCCATGTCGGTACGTACGAAGCCGGTGAAGTCCGCCGGCGTGCTCGTCGAGGGAATCAGGCCGCTGGCGGCGAGCTGTTTGTTGACTTCGGGTGTGTGCATGAATTTCGCTGTCTCCGCGCTGATGCGCTGAAGAATCTCCGGGCGCACGCCCGTCGGCGCAAACAGGCCGTACCAGGTGTTGATCACCAGCTCGGGCATGCCGGCTTCTGCGGTGGTCGGCACATTGGGCAGAGTCGGCAGGCGTTCCGGCACCAGAACCGCCAGCCCGCGCAGCCGCCCGCTGTTGATGAAGGGGATGGTCGCTGGCACCGTCACCATCACCATTTCCGCTTCGCCGCCGAGGATGTGCGTCAGCGCAATGCTTGCACCCTTGTACGGCACATGCAGGATGTCGACTTTCGCCAGTGACTTGAACAGCTCACCGGCGAGATGGTTCGATGAGCCGACGCCGCCGGAGCCGAAGCTCATCTTGCCGGGATGGGCTTTCGCCAGCTTGATCAGTTCACTGATGTTTTTTGCCGGTACTGACGGATGGATCACAAACACATTGGGCACCGTCGACAACATCGTCACCGGTGCGAAGTCGCGCATCGTGTCGTAGCCGAGTTTTTTGTAGAGACTGGGGCTGATCACCAGAGACGGACTGGTCAGCAGCAGCGTGTGGCCGTCGGCAGGCGCCTTTGCCGCGAGTTCGGCCGCGAGATTGCCGCCGGCGCCGGTGCGGAAATCGGGCACCACCGGATGACCGAGAGCGGAGCCGAGTTTTTCCCCGACCAGCAGTCCGAGAATCTGCGATGCACCGGTCGGAAAAGCGACGATCAGGCGGACATTCTTTTCGGGAAATTTCTGCGCCGAGGCCGGCAGCGCGCAAGCGAACACCAGCATGGCCAGGCAAAGCGATGCTTTGACAGCGGACATCGTGGTTCTCCTCCCTCAGTCGTTGACGGCAGACTTTTGACGGGCAGTGCTTGTTTTTATGGTTCGGTGCAGCCCGTTCAATATAGCGCGGAGTCCGATTGGATGCGCGAAGAAAAATAATAATAAAAACAGATACATATGACGATTTCCGCAATACGGCCCGTCAGAACCTCAAACTGCGGCGGGGCGTAATGGATTCGGTGCGCTGCTCCCGTTTGCGTTAGATTCGTCCTCAAACAAAAACGAGGAGGCATCAGCATGGCTGTCGTTCGCATTGCCGCGCTGGGCACGGCTGCGGTCTGCATCACCGGTTTGCTGGTGATGCCGGATTTTGCGTGTGCCCAGAACAAGGTCGTCAAACCGCGCAGCGCCGCGGTGAAACCGCCGAGCGCACCGATGCAAAAGGAAATCAACGAACAGACCAGGATCTATCAAAGTCGCGGCGAACAGGTGCCCGCGGAATACGTCACCGACCGCTCGCTGCTGTCATACACGATCACGCTGCTCCCCGATTTCGATCTTTCGCTGGCAAAGCTCGGGCCTGCCGACCGCTGGCTGGATATCGGCGCGGGACAGGGCCGCGCAGTCCTCGACTATTACGGTGAGCGGTTTGACGCAATGCATGCCGAAGGGCGCGAGCAGCGCGGCAGCAAGGCGCGGGCCGTGGCCTTGTCGATTGAAGACCGCCGCACCGCGGAGTGGCAGCAGATTGCGGTGACGCTGGAGCCCGGAAAAATCGAATACCGGTTCGGCAAGCGCCTGCGCGAATACGCGCCGGAAGAACTCGGCCGCTTCAAGCTGGCGACCGATGTTTACGGCGGCTTTTCCTACACCGCGAATCTTTCACTGTTCATGGAGCAGGTGCTGGCCATGCTCGACGTGAACGGCAGTTTTTACACGGTGCTGATCGACGTCAACCCGGAAGACTGGCCGCAGCGCCCGGCCACGCCCCGCGCGCCGTTCCAGACCGGCATCATCAGCGCGGCGGGCGCCGAAGTGAAAGTCTGCTCGTGGCTCAAGCGCATCCGCTGTGCGGAGGCGAGCTGCGAAGTCGATACGCGTTCAGCAACCCCTATCGAACGCTACCGGGTCAAAAAGACTTGCGAGAACACCGCGGTACCCGCACTCGAATCCACCCATTTCGTCGCCGGCACGCCCCCGGCGCGGCAATTTCAGCTGATGGAGCCCGCCGCAGCGCCCTGATGGCCAATGCCGATGCGGATCAGCGCGGAGTGGCCGATGACGGCGCGTTGGTGCAAGCCAGGGCCAGTGCCTGCAGCACGTCACCGCTTCTCCCGTTTTGCACATAGGCCGCGACGGAAAGATCACGGGTTTTCCAGCGCGCGTCGATGGTAAAGCGATGCTCCAGTGCGACACGACCCTGCGCATCAGCCGGGAACGGCCCGGCAATGTCGCGCACCACGAAATCGTGCACGAGCCGCTTGCCGCGATTTTCACCGGCGGTAACTTCGGTGGCGAGATTGTTCTCGTAAAGCGCCAGCCATGTTTGTGCCGATAGCCGTTCGCCGGGGTCAGTGACAAGCGCAGCGACGCTGATCATCAACGCGCCTGCGGCCGGATTCACTCCCAACCGTAACGTTGCCTGCGGTTTGCGCCGTCCCAGTGCGGCGACCTGATCGCCGAAGTCATCGCGAACAATACCGCGGCGGAAATCCCGGCCATTCAGCGTGAATTGCGGCGTATAAACCACACGCGCCTGATTGCGCGACGCAACCTGATTCTGGCGTTCGCTGAAAATTCTCCGGGCAAACGGATCGACCCAACCCAGGTAATTCCAGTAATCGACATGAAATGCCAGGGTCACCACGCGGTCGGTACCATAGCCACGTGCGGGCAGTGCGCTCAGCCAGCGGTCGGCCGGCGGGCAACTGTCACAACCCTCCGAGGTATACAGCTCCAGCAGCGGCACCCGGTATTCGCCGCTGGTCGCAGTACATTGCGCCGCTGTCGCTGCTCCGGGCAGCAGCAGTGCGGCGCACAACAAAACCAACGGGGCTCGATTCAGCATGAAGCTCTGTCGGCCTGTCGGCGAATTCCTTACAGGCTGTTGTGAACCCCGGCGCGCGTTCTGCTGCCGCGTATCAGCCGGCGGCGACCTGCACTTCGAGCGCCTTCGGACTGGCCAGATAGCCGGCGCCCATGCTCTGGCTCATCGGGTCGGGGAAGATTTCTTCCGTGCCCGCTTCAATGCCGGCGACGATAGCCAGTGCAGCATCGGCAGGGGACGTCTTTTCGAACGGGATGTCCTCTGCCATGCGCGTGTCGATCGGGCCGGGGTAGACGCCCAATACCTGCGTGCCCTGGCCCTTGAGCATCATGCGTGTGGCCTGCGTCAGCGAATGCACCGCGGCCTTCGACGCGCTGTAGGACGCAAGCAGCGCAAAATTCACCAGCGAGGCGACCGAGGCGATATTGACGATGGCGCCGCCGCCGTTTTTCGCCAGCACCGGTGCGAAAGCCTGGCTCACGGCGAAAGTGCCGAAAAAATTGACATCCATTTCCTGGCGGCCGGCGACCAGCCATTTTTTGTCATCGAAACTGCCGCTGGTGTAGCCGGCGTATCCCGCGTTGTTGACCAGCAGTTGTACATCGGCAGCAGCGACCGCTGCCGCAGCGATCTGCGCCGGGTTGGTTACGTCCAGCTGCAGGGCGACAACACGTGCGCCATGCCGCGCTGTCAGCGCGTCGAGGTCCTTCAGATTGCGCGCGGCGGCATACACCTTTGCCGCGCCGGCGCCGATCAGTGCATCAACAATGGCTTTACCGATGCCGCGGTTGGCGCCGGTAACGAGTGCGATTTGGCCTTTGATTGGAAAACCCATGACTTGAACTCCCTTTGAAAGAATGAAATCCTGAAAAATTAAAACAGACAGGTCTGTCTATTTGCGGAGTTGACTGTAGACAGATCTGTCTGTATTGTCAAGCCATGTCCGGAAAAAAGATCCTCAAGGCCCAGAAACCCCCCGACGCCGCGCAAAAAAGCGTGCGTGAGCGGCTGCTCGACACTGCCGACCGCCTGTTCTATCAGGAGGGCGTGCGTGCGGTCGGCATCGACCGCGTGCTGGCCGAAGCCGGCGCCGCCAAGGCTTCGCTTTACTCCCATTTTGGATGCAAGGACGATCTCGTCGCCGCCCATGTCGAACGCCGTGCCGCGGCCGCCCGCGAACTGATTGAGGCCTATGTGGCCGACATTCCCCCGGCGGATCGCGTGCTGCGCTTTTTCGACTGGGTGGTGATGTGGACCAAATCCCCCGGTTTCCGCGGCTGCCCGTTGCAGCATGTCGTGACCGAATTAAGCGACCCCAAACATCCCGCCCGCGCCGTGGTGGCCGCACAGCGCGAATGGATACACTCAAAATTTCTGGAATGGGCCAAGGCTGCCGGCGTGCCCAATCCCGCCAACGTTGCCGGTGGCCTGGTCGTGCTGTTCGACGGTGCGGTTGCGGCATCGGAACACGACGGTCCGCAGCGCGCGCGCGATGCGCGCTGGCTGGCCGGGCAATTGATGTCGCGCTGACGGATTGTTGTTCCGGGTGGCGCATCCGCGATCCAAACAGGAGGAGTCACCATGTCCGAGACCCAGTCCGTCACCGGTAGTTGTCTGTGCGGCGCCGTGCGTTTTGAAATCACACCACCCTCGACCGCGTTTCGTTATTGCCACTGCAGCCGCTGCCAGAAAGTGACCGGCGCTGCGCATGCCGCCAACCTGTTCCTGCCGCAAGGCCAGTTCAAATGGCTGGCCGGCGAACAATTGGCGCGCCGCTTCGATCTGCCCGGCGCCAAGCGTTTTGCAGTGAGCTTCTGCACGCAATGCGGTACGCGCGTACCGCACCAGATTACCGGCACTGAAAACATGCTGATTCCTGCGGGCGTGCTCGATGCCAAACCGGACATCGCGCCTGACTGCAATATTTTCTGGGCATCAAAAGCGCCGTGGCTGGTCGAAACCGCGCAGATGACCAAGTTCGACGAGTACAGCCGTTGATGACCCGATGCCGGGCGCATCCTGCCGGCATCACCAACCCCAGAACCGGAGACTGCCATGCCCACATCCGCCATCCGTTTTCCCGGAGCCCTCGGCGCTGAACTCGCTGCGCGCCTTGATGCGCCTTTGCTGCCGCCGCGCGCCTACGCCCTGTTCGCGCACTGCTTTACCTGCTCCAAGGACAGCAAGGCCGCCAGTTTCATCAGCAGCGCGCTCGCCGAGCACGGCATTGCGGTGCTGCGCTTTGATTTCACCGGGCTGGGTGCCAGCGACGGTGATTTCGCCAACACCGGATTCAGCTCCAACGTCGCTGATCTGGTGGCCGCTGCCGACTGGCTGCGCGCCAACCATGGCGCACCCTCGATACTCATCGGCCACAGCCTCGGCGGAGCCGCGGTGCTGGCGGCTGCCGCGCGGATCCCGGAAGTGCGTGCTGTGGCGACGCTGGGCGCACCCTATGATCCGGCGCATGTGAAGGGCATGCTCAAGACTTCGGTTGCCGACATCGAAGCGAAGGGCGAAGCCGAAGTGTCGCTCGCTGGACGCAGCTTCCGTATCAGGCGTGAATTCCTTGATGACCTCGACGCCCAGAAGCAGCACGAAACGATTGCAAAGCTGCGCCGCGCACTGCTGGTGATGCATTCGCCCGTCGATGAAACCGTGCCGATCGACAATGCCACCGGCATTTTTGTCGCCGCCAAACACCCGAAGAGTTTTGTCTCGCTCGACACCGCCGATCACCTGCTGACGCGAAGGGATGATGCGCGTTACGCCGCATCCGTACTAGCGGCCTGGGCCGGACGATTTGTGCCGCTGGACGATCCGCATCGCATCGAAGGCGAAGCCGGCGAAGTGATCGTCGCGGAAACCCGGGAAGGCAGATTTACCCAGACCATCGCCGCTGCCGGCCATGCGCTGCGCGCTGATGAGCCGCAATCCGTCGGCGGACTCGGTTCCGCGCCCGGCCCTTACGACTTGCTGCTCGCCGGGCTCGGCGCCTGCACCACGATGACCATCCGCATGTATGCCGATCTCAAAAAACTGCCGCTGGAGCGCGTCAGCGTGCGCCTGAAACACGAAAAAATTCACGCCACCGACTGCGCCGACTGTGAAACCCAGGAGGGCAAGATCGACCGTATCGATCGCGTCGTCACGCTGGAAGGCAGTCTGGACGACACGCAGCGCGCGAAACTGATGGAGATCGCCGACAAATGCCCTGTGCATCGCACTCTGCACAGCGAAGTGAAAATAGTGACGCGGGCGGCCTGACCTGTTTGGCCATGACGAACACCATCGTGGTGTCTTGCTCCGCATCACATGCGTGGCATGTTGCTATGATGCCCGGGAATTTGCTGAATCAACGGATGAAAAAGCGGCAGCTCAATCACCACATAAAAACACAATAAAAACAAATACTTGTAAGAATTTTCCGGCGGAACCGGGCCGCGCGGCATCGTCACCATAAAAACACCCGGAGGAGGCGTCACCATGAACACCCGAATCAGCATCACGCTGCTGGCCCTGTGGATCGCGTTGCTCACCACCGCGACGCAGGCACAGAATTTCCCGACCCGCCCGATGCGCGTGCTGGTGCCGCTGGCGGCCGGCGGCGGCATGGACAGCGTGTCGCGCAATCTCGCGCAGAGTTTTGCGGAAGCCTTCGGACAAAGTGTTGTTGTTGATAACCGTCCCGGTGCCGGCAGCCTGGTGGCGCTCGGCACACTGGCCGATGCCGCGCCCGACGGTCACACCGTAATGATGATCAGCGCCACCACCGTGATCTACCCGCTGCTCTACAAATCCCCGCTCGATCCGGTGCGCGACTTCGCACCGGTGTCGCAGGTCACCGCGCAGGGGTATGTGCTGGTGGTGCATCCGACGCTGCCGGTGAACACCGCGCAGGAACTGGTGAAATACGCCAAGGCCAATCCCGACAAGCTGACCTATGCCTCATCGGGCATCGGCAGTCCCATTCACATGACCACGGAACTCTTCCAGATTGCCACCGGCACGAAGATGACCCATGTGCCCTATAAAGGCATGGGCGCGGCTTATGCCGACCTCGTCGGCGGCCGCATCAGTTTTTCATTCGCCACCATCATCTCGGCGCAGCAGCACATCAAGGCCGGTCGATTGCGCGCGCTGGGTGTATCGATGGGCAAACGTGCGCCTGCGATGCCGGAAACACCGACGATGGCCGAAGCCGGCGTGCCCGGCGTGGTTGTGGTCAACTGGTATGGCCTGATCGCACCGAAAGCCGTCGCCAAACCCGTCATCGCCAAAATCGCCGCGGAAACCGCCAGGGCGGTGAAGGCGCCGGCGATGGAAAAACACCTGATTGCCGATGGATCGGAAGGCGTGGGTTCAACACCTGCGGAATTCACCACTCACATCAGGGCGGAGAGTGAGCAGTGGAAGCGGGTGATCAAGCAGGGCGGGATCAAGGCTCAATAACGCCGGGATGCGCCAAGTTTCTTCAAGCCAGCGTCCGCTGCACAAACCCGACGATCTTGCCCAGCGCGTCGATTGAGGCTGGCACATCCGGACGCTGCGGGATGAACAACTGCTTTTCACCGTCGTAGAGGTGCAGCTCCAGCGATCCGCCGGCCTTGCGGTAACCCGCCACAAAACGGTCGAGGTCTGCGCGCGGATGGTTGTAGTCCAGAGTGCCCTGCAGATACAGCACCGGCGGCATCTGAATGGCATCGCCGCGCTCCAGTGCGATGGTCGTGCTGCCTTCGGCCATCGCTGCTTCACTGCCCCAGAAATTCAGGTGATCGTTGCCGACATGATCAATCAGGCCGGAGTCGCCCTGGGTTTTCAGGCGCTGCGCGTGGTGATAACGGCCCAGCGGATCAATCACCGGCCAGGCCAGCACGACGGAACGCACTGTCGAATCCAGGCCCGGCGCCGCGCCGGACAGCGGTATTGCGGTGTAACGCGGATCCTGTGGTTTCATCGCCACCAGCATCGCGATATGCCCGCCGCTGGAGCTGCCAAGCAGACCGATACGATTGGCATCACAGTTCATTGATGCCGCGCGCTGCTTGAACCAGCGCACCGCGTAATTCACATCAGCAATGGTGTCGGGGTAACCAGCCTCCGGCGGCATGCGGAAATCCAGCGCCGCGACCATCACGCCGCTTTGCGCCAGCTTTTCGTGGATGACTTTGTTGTTGAGTCGGGTGCCGCGGCACCATGCGCCGCCATGCACTTCGATCACCAGCGGAAACGGCCCCGGGCCGCGGGGCTTGAACAACCGTGCAAGCAGCGGCTGGTCACCATGCCGCAGGTATTCAATGTCTTCGGTGTCGAACGCATACACGGAGGTGGTCATGAGGTCAGGTCTTTGGTGTTGAGATTTGTTCGGGGAGGGTGACGGCCGCTACCAGCATCACTCGGGCTTGACGTTGGCGATACGCATCTGTTCAGCGGTATCGCGGAAATACTCGCGCAGGAATTTCCTGAATTCAGGCGAGGTGCTTGCCACCGGCACATGGCCGCCGAGGTTGTCGCGCATCTTCGGCGTGGAGACCACCTTGCCGTACTCGGACTGCAGTCGCGACACGATCTGTGGTGAAGTGCCTGCGGGCGCAAACAGGCCGTGCCACGATGCCTCAAACACCATGCCCGGAATACCGGATTCAGAAACCGTCGGCAGATCCGGCATGCCCTCCCAGCGTTTGGCGCCGGTGAAGGCGATGGTGCGCAACCGGCCGGCCTTGATGTGCGGGATCACCGTCAGCGGCGCGCCGAAAGCGACCTGGATTTCATTGGCCATCACCGCAGTGATGATCAGCGCGAATCCTTTATACGGCACATGCGAGAGCTTCGCGCCCGAGCGGGCATTGATCAGTTCACCGAGCAGATGCTGGTTGTTGCCGAGGCCGCTGGAACCGAAGTGCACCGGCGTGCGCGGATTTTTCGAGAGCTCGATCAGCTCCTTCATGTTCTTCGCGGGCAGTTGCGGTGTCACCAGCACCAGATAACCGGGCAGGGTGGTCAGCTGCGATACGGGTTCGAGGTCCTTCAGCGCGTCGAAGGGCAGCTTCTTGTGTACGAGCTGGTTGTTGACGATGGAGGCCGAGGTATACAACACCGTGTAACCGTCAGGCAGCGCCTTCGCGGTGAGTTCGCCGGCGATGATGCCGTTGGCGCCGCTGCGGTTGTCGATGACGATGGGCTGGCCCATCGCCGCCGAGACCTGCTGCGACAACATGCGCCCCACGGTTTCCATGGTGCCGCCGGGCGGCTGCGGCAGCAGCAAACGGATCGGCCGCGTGGGGTAGGCCTGCGACCAGGCCGTTTGGGCAAAGGTGAGCGCCAGCAGCAACAGGACAAACTTCGCAGCGTGTCGCATGAAGAACCTTTTATCGATGTTGGGGTGGTCCGGCGCCGTCATCCCGGTGCGGGGCCCATGGAAAATAGCAGAAGCCGGGAGGCGGCCCAAGCGCTGCAAGCACATAGTGGAACAATATGGGATGCCGCGGCGAAACGCAGTGCAGCAAGACTGCCCGAAATGCTTTCCAGGCAAGGTGAGCACTTTTTAATGCAGTGGATTGCACATTGCGTTTATTGGCATATTTCGTGCTATATGATTCGGAGTAACGGCGTCATGGTGGCGCTTGCAGCAGGGTTCGCAAAATGCGCAGCAATCAGCGCACGAAGTCGGTGCCCGACCGTTGCAGGATTGGTGCAATTCAGCGGCGGAGTTGGCATCAGGACTCCCCGGTGAGATGCCCCGCAGTTTTTGCTGAGGCCGATACCCTTACAGTGTTTTCATCCCTTCGGTGGGCGTGTTTGATTGATTGATCAGAGGCAAAGGTGACCTTCATGCAATGTTTCAAAGGTTTTGCGGCCGTGGCAATCGCATCTGTTTTTGTCGCGGCAACGGTAGTTTTTACAATGCCTGCGGCATACGCCCAGGGATGGAATCCCACCAGAAACGTCGAGATCATCATCCCGACTTCGACCGGAGGCAGTGCCGACCGCACCGGCCGTTTCCTGCAGCAGTTGCTCCAGGACAAGGGGCTGGTCAAAAGCAGCACGGTGACCAACCGGCCCGGCGGCAGCGGCACGGTGGCCATGCATTACCTGCGGCAGCAGGGCAATGGCGGCAACCACATCCTGATTCATACCGAACCGCTGGTGACCAACTTCATCACCACGCGCAGCAACCTCGGTTACGCCGACTTCACGCCGATTGCGCTGCTGACCACCGAATACATGGTGTTCACGGTGAATGCGGACTCGGCGATCAAGACCGGCAAAGATCTGATCGATGCACTGCGCCGGGATCCGGGTGCGATCAGCCTCTCCGGCGGCTCTGCGACCGGCAACAATTCCCACATGGCCATCGGTCGTGTCGGGCAGGTCGCCAAGATCGACACCCGCAAACTCAAGATCGTTACTTTCAATTCCGGCGGTCAAGCCACGGTGGCGCTGCTCGGCGGGCACATTGACTTGCTGATTTCGACCGTGATTCCCGTCATGCCGCACATCCAGTCCGGCAAGCTGCGGGCGATTGCGATCACCGCCCCCAAGCGCCTGTCCGGCGCGGCTGCCGCCATCCCCACCTGGAAGGAGCAGGGCATCGACATGACCTATGAAAGCTGGCGCGTCGCAGTGGCCGGCAAGGATCTGTCGCCCGAACAGCTGGCATATTGGGACAAGGTTTTCATGCAGATTACTTCGACCGACGAATGGAAAAAGGACCTCGAGGCCAACTACCTGCAGAACGCCTATCTCGACCGCCCCGCAACCAAACGCTACCTCGACGCGCAAAGCAAGCAGCTGGGCGGCGTATTGAAGGGGCTGGGGCTCGCAAATTGACGCCGTCCGGTGGACAATGGCGCCTCGACTTCCGGAGGAACGCATCATGAAACGCGCTTTTGAAGATCATTGCTGGCAGGACATCGCAACGCCGGAAATGCTGGAGATCTACAAGTCCTACGCGCGCGATACCTTCATCGGGAAAAATCCCGCGCTGGTGCTGGTTGATCTTTACAACTCGGCGTATGAAGGCGGCCCCCGTCCTGTGCTCGAACTGCAGGGCGAATATCAGGCATCCTGCGGCGAATACGCATGGGCGGCAATTGCCCCGACGTTGCAGCTGATCGCGGCCTGCCGGGCGCAGAACATTCCGGTGATTCACGTCACCGTGGAGACTCGCCCGCAGACCGACGTCACCGGCGGCAAGCCGACGCAGCGCCAGCGCCGGCACATCGGCAAGGACACCTTCGAAATCAAGGATGAATTCAAGCCGCAGCCGGGTGAAGTCATCGTCTACAAGAAACGCGCGAGCGGATTTTTCGGTACGCCGCTGGCCACCCACCTGATCCGTCTTGGCGTGCAGAGCCTGATTTTTGCCGGTGAAACCACGAGCGGCTGCGTCCGGGCGACCGTTGTTGACGCCTATTCGCACGGATTCCACGTCGTCGTCGCCGAGGAGTGTTGCTTCGACCGCAGCCCGCTACCGCACAAGATGGCGCTGTTCGACATGCATCACAAATACGCCGACGTCATGCATATCGAAGACCTGCTCGCGGAACTCGGCGGCACGGCGCGGATGGACAAGGTCGCCTGATCCGGTCCACGCGGCGCACACCCGGTGCCCCCTGCCGCTACGCAAGCGGCACCCCGCTATCCAAGATATCCCGCCAGCCCCCGTCACCGCCCCGGTGACGATCGGCGGCTGGCCCGTCAGAAGGCCGCAGATCCGGTAAATTGATCTGGGTCCTGCCCCCGGCCGATAGCTGGAAAGACAAAAGCCCCAGTTACAACAAAACACAACAGCCCCGCGCCGCTGGGCTATGATTTCCTTGCAGCACCCATAAAAAAACCATCAACTGGAGGACACCATGTCGAGGACTCTATTGCGAGCGGCGTTTGTGGGTTTCGCCGCACTGACTGTATTCACCGCAGCTCCCGTTGCAGCCCAGCAGTTCCCCACGAAAATCCTGCGCGTCGTTAATCCCAACGCGCCCGGCGGCAACAGCGACGTGCTGTTCCGGCTGCTGGCGCCGAAGATGGGCGAAGCCCTCGGCCAGCAACTGGTGATCGACTACCGGCCCGG
>JBIIZE010000331.1:0-3226 GCA_044346435.1 Burkholderiales bacterium | reverse complement strand
ATCGAGAACGCGCGCAAGAAGGCGAGCATCTTTCATACGCTGCCCGCGCACTGGGCGGCCGCCTGTTCCCGCCACCGCGCACTGGCGCGCCGAATCGATGTCAGCTTCGGATGGGATGGTGATGTGCTGGAAACCG
Source organism: Burkholderiales bacterium (assembly GCA_044346435.1). Classification (GTDB taxonomy): domain Bacteria; phylum Pseudomonadota; class Gammaproteobacteria; order Burkholderiales; family SG8-41. The sequence goes on along the minus strand of JBIIZE010000331.1, from coordinate 3,090 downwards.
CACTGACCAATGCCGACCTGCTGATCGGCGTGCCCGCCAACCGTGACAAGCTCGCAGTCCGGGCGCCGCGTCTGAAATGGATACACGCCACCTCGGCGGGCATCGACGGCGTGCTGCCGCTGGACTGGCTGCCGCGCGGCATGCTGTTCACCAACAACAGCGGCGCTCACGGCCACAAGACCGAGCAGTACATGGTCATGGCCTATAACCTGCTCAACTCGCGCATGCCCGCGATCATGGCCAATCAGCATCAACATCGCTGGGAAGCCCTGTTCTCGCCGAGCATCACCGGCAAGACCGCGGTGATCATTGGCCTCGGCGACCTTGGTGAAGCGGCCGCACGTGCCGCCAAAAAAATCGGCCTCAAGGTCATCGGCGTGCGACGCAGCGCACAGAAGAACCGCCATGCCGACAAGGTGGTGAGCTACAAACAGCTCGACAAGATGCTGCCGCTGGCCGATTTTGTCGTGCTTGCCGTACCGCTGACCGCGGAAACGCGCGGCCTGCTCAACGGCAAGCGCATGGACCTGATGAAACCCACCGCCGGCGTGATCAACATCGCCCGCGGCCCCGTCGCCGACTATCGCGCGCTGGAAACACGGCTGCGCCGCGGCAAACTCGGCGGCGCCGTTCTCGACGTGGTGGATCCCGAACCGCTGCCCGCCGACGCCTCGCTGTGGACCACGCCGAACCTGATCATCACGCCGCACATTTCCTGCGACGATGGCGAACACTATATCGATATTTCACTCGACCTCTGGTTCGAGAACCTGGATCGTTTCCTTTCCGGCAAGCCGCTGAAACGGCGCATTGACCCGAAACTGGGTTACTGATTAATGAGCACTGCGAGCCAGATCCCCGCTTTACAGCCCCCGTCCACAGGCAAGATCAACATTGATCATGTGGCGCATTTTGTGCCGCATATCGATGCCGCCAGTTCGACGCTGGAACAGGCCGGCTTCACGCTGACGCCCTTCTCCGCCCAGTCGCATCGCCTGGAGCCGGGCGGCCCGCTGGTACCGGCCGGCAGCGGCAACCGTTGCGTGATGCTGCGCGAAGGTTATCTGGAATTCCTCACCCCCACTGCGGACACGCCCATCGCCCAGCAACTGCGCACGGCCATCCAGCTCTATACGGGGGTCCACCTGGTCGCCTTCGGCAGCGCCGATGCGGATGCCGACCATGCGCGTCTTGATAAAAACAGCTTCACACCGCTGCCGACCGTCGCGCTTCAGCGCCAGATCGGCACTGAAGAGGGCGAAGAAACGGCACGCTTCTCGGTCGTACGCGTACCGCCCGGCACGATGGCCGAGGGCCGCATCCAGTATTGCCAGCAGCACACCCCGCAATGGCTTTGGCAGGACCGCTGGACCACCCACTCCAACGGCGCGCGCGGCCTCGCGGCAGTAATCATCTGCGTCGCCGATCCGCAGGAAGCCGCGCAGCGTTATGCCCGCTTCACCGGTCTGCTTGCCCAGATCAGCGACGACCAGTGGCGCATCGACACCCAGCGCGGCGCGCTGCTGTTCGTAACCGCGGACCAGCTGCAACGCTCACTCGGTATCAGCGCACCGTCATTACCGTGGATTGCCGGGTATATTCTGACTACGGATAACATCACATCAACACACGCCCGACTCAAAGCCGGACAATGCCAAACGCGTAATCTCGATGCCGCACACCTGTTGCTGGAATGGCCAAATACCTTGGGCGGCGTCGTCATATTCCAGTCGACCGGCAAACCCCTGCCACCGCTGAAATAACTCAAATACCTGTTTTTACTGGGAAATCCATGAAATTCTCGGAAACCGTCGATGTCGTCGTGCTGGGTTTTGGTCTGGGTGGGGGCATTGCCGCGCTGAATGCTGCACAGGCAGGCGCCAAAACGCTGCTGCTTGAAAAATCCACGGTGCCCGGCGGACTGTCGATCTGCTCCTATGGCGCGGTGCGCAGCGCACACGATCCCGAACAGGCGTTCGCCTACCTCCAGGCCACCAACGGCGGCCGGACGCCGGACGACGTCGTCCGTACGCTGGCCAATGGCATGTGCGAACTGGAGTCGTACGTGCGCGAACTCGCCACCATCAACGATGCCCGCGTCATCACCTCTGTTGAAGAAAACGAAGAGCGGGCAAAAGCCGGCGATCCCTATCGCCGCCAGATTCGCGGCAACTACCCGCTGCCCGGCACCGACACCTTCTATCACACGTCCGTGGTCGATGTGCCCGGCTTTGATGCGCGCAGGGACTATCCCTGGGCCAATGGTGCGCCCAACGGCCCGAAACTGTTCAAGGTGGTTCACGACAACGTCGTTGCAGCCGGCGTCGACATCCGCCTGGGTGTTGGTGCGCAAAGACTGATCACCGATCCGTCAACCCGCGAAGTCATCGGCGTCACCGTGGTGGAGGATGGCGTGGAGCGCCATATCGCCGCGCGCCGCGGCGTGGTCATTGCCACCGGCGGCTTCGAAGGCAATGCCGACATGAAAGCGCAGTTCCTTGAAACGTACCCGGTGTTTAATGCCGCTGCACGGCACAACAGCGGCGACGGCATCCGCATGGCACAGGATCTCGGTGCGGCCTTGTGGCATATGTGGCACATCCATGGCGCCTACGGCTTCCGCCATACCGATCCGGCTTATCCCTACGGCATTCGCGCAAAACGTTTCCCGGACTGGTTTCCCGGCGATGACGACAAGGTCAACCTGAAGATGGCGTGGATCCTGCTGGACCACAACGGCCAGCGCTTCATGTCCGAATACCAGCCCTACACCCAGGACACCGGCGTACGGCCGCTGTCGCACTTCGATACGATCAAGCAACAATCATCGCGCAACCCCGCTTACATGATCTGCGATGACATCGGCCGCCAGATGTATCCGCTGGGCAAGGCCACCTCCAACGACGAAGGCCTGCGCTACGACTGGAGCGACAACAATCTGCAGGAAGTGGAAAACGGCATCATTAAGCGCGCCGACACGCTGGGCGAACTGGCGAAAAAACTGGGGCTGGATGCAAGCGCGGTCAAAACATCCGTGGCACGCTGGAATGCCTTGTGCGCCGCCGGCAAGGATACCGATTTCGAACGACC
>JBIIZE010000445.1:0-3226 GCA_044346435.1 Burkholderiales bacterium | reverse complement strand
GCCAACCAGGAAGTACCGGTGAAGAGACTGAGGCCAGCCGCAAAAAGCGCCAGCAGCAACAGCGTTGCCCCGGTAAAACCGGCCAGGCCGGCCAGGCCGTTGCCGACCACAGCGCCCAAAGCGCCGCCCGGCGCGCCGGGCAAAGCGGCTTTCAGACTATAGAGGCGCAGCGACTCCACGCCGCAGCTGGATACCAGCAGGACAACAAAACCAACCAGCGCGACAGCGTAAGAACGTCGGTCACTCTCCAGGACTGTTTCGATGCGCCGGAATCCCCACAACACGAGTGCACCGCACAACACCACCCACCAGTAGGAAGAAATCCCGAACACGAACAACAGCAGATCAGCGAGATAGGCGCCAACCACACCACCGGCATTCTCGATGTGATCCGGAACGACGCTATGCGACCAGCCCGGATCGCCCTTGTGAAACGTGAACAACACCAGCAACAGATAAAGGGCTACGGCGAGAAATGCCAGCCACCAGGATTCCCTGACCAGCGCGGCAATCTTGGGCGGCAAAGGGTTGCGTGCAACCTTGGTATCGAGTGTTTTATCAGCCGGCATCAGCTTCGGTTTTCCAGAATCATCAAAATGAATTAACCCGATGATTATAAGTGAAAAACCCTACCCCTCTAACTGTGTCGCGAATCCTCAGGGCACTAAAAACAAACCCCGCCATTGGCGGGGTTTGTCATTAATTGCTGCCATTTGCAATCACTGGACCACACACTCCTGACTTGCGCGCCCACCAATCGCCCCCCCTCCGACACCCAGAGTAAACGGCAGTTGGCTCAGATTCATCCCCGGGTCGCCGGGCAGCAATACCGGAGGACTCTTGGGATCCTGGGCAAAACCAAACTGACCTTCGCCGATCAACTGGGTGCCGCCCTGGTTCTGCATGACATAGCTGCCCGAAAAGGTCGTGTGATACGTGCCCGGCTTAAGATTGCCGCAATTGGTTTCGCAATGTTGGCTCTCGCCGGTGGAGCCGCGAATGCCGATGGTTGCGGTCGAAGTACCGATTTTGTAGGAATCCTGGTCGCCACGTTTACCAATCAGTCCGGTCACTGTTCGCAGACCGCCCTTGATCAAGCGCATAAACATCGCATCACCCTGCGGCTTTTCCTGGGTAAAAGAATACGCCTCCAGTTTCATCGTGGTATTGGGGCGCATTGTGGCTGCACTGCCGTCGGTGAAATTGATCTGCGCGTAACTGTCACGCTGTGTGGTCAGCACATCCCCGGGCTGAACCTCTGATTTCTGCGACAGAATGCGCACAGAACCATCCGGACGTTGAACCGACATGGTGCCGCTCAAATGGGTAATAACCCCGGCTCCGGCGGCAAAGGCCGAGGCGGCAACCAAGGCCAGCGTAAAAGACGCAACGACTTTCAACATCCCCTGGATCGAAATCATTTGTCTATCTCCCTTTGGCGCACTCCCGGCACCACTCGGATAACCGGACGCAGTCGGCCGGATTAACGCTTTTTTATACCATAAAGGCTGGTCGCCACCAGGAACAGTGCCACAACTGTTTGAATCAAATGTGAAAAATATCACGGTGCGACTCATTTTGTGCCCGTCCAGGCACCACGCAACCGTCAGTTCAGGCAGAACCCCGGTGCGCCATCGACTGGCGATCCAGAACGATGATCTTGCGCTTGTCGGTGCGGATCAGATTTTTTTCCTGTAAATCCTTGATCACCCGGCTGACCATTTCCCGGGATGCCCCGATCATGCGAGCAATTTCCTGCTTTGCGGGTGCCTTGGGGACCACCCAAGAACCGTCAGTCAGCTCCGCCATGTCAATAATCAGACGGGCGACGCGACCGTAAACATCAATCAAAGCCAGGCTCTCGATTTTGCGGTCAGCGTCGCGAAGTCGTTTGACCAGGTTTTTCATGACCTGCATGGCCACGTCACTGTTGCTTTCCATACAAGACATGAATGCAGTGCGCGGAATTCGCAGCATTTCGCAGGATTCAAGGGTTTCAACGGTTGCAGAACTCGGCAACTCATCCAGCAAACCCATTTCACCGACAAAGTCCTGGGAGCCCAGCATTGTCAATATGACCTCTCGCCCCTCTTCATCGGGAATCAGCACCTTAACTCGACCGGACAGGATGATATAAAGCGCGTCGGTTTCCTCGCCTGCCCGAAGAATCAAGGCTCCGCGGGGGTAGCTACGGTGCTGAACACAGGAAGCCAGTGTCGCAATCTGTTGATCAGAAAACGACGACAGAAGCGGAACCGTCTTCAGGATTTGCGGATTGGGAATAATGGTCGGAGGCATTTTTCGTTTCTCACAATCCAGCGGCTTTTCCCGTATTGCGGACTGCCATGTTCATACAATGCATCATCTTGCCAGAATATCCGGCAATAGTCATGCACGGTCACCGCCCTGTTTTATTTACATACTCCGCCGGCCGCAGTTTTGCCGCCCTTGCCGCTATTGGAGGCAGTCGCCTCTGAGAGCGTGCATGCACCACCGCTGAACGATACGCAGTCCGTCGATTTGATGAAAGCCGCCAACAACGAGTCGAGGCTCAAAGGAGGTGCTTCAGAGATGAACAACGCCGCCCCCAAGGCCGGATTGTTAATAACCGTGACCGCCCCGGTAACCGTTATCGGGTAGGCCGTACCCAGTATGCTTACCAGGGAGTTACCACCGATCAGATGGTAAAGATTGCTGGTCGGGTTGAATACACCACTACTGAATGGCGGGAAAAAGGGCCCGGTACCACCCTCCAACCGAAGCCCCGACGGTGCGTTGATCTTGGCCTCGGCCGAGGAATAAATCAGTGCTGCAGAATCCGCAGCAGCCCCGACAGAGGTTCCGCCGGTCAAACCCATCGGCCCCAAAACCGTAATCCTCAATGTCTCACCACTATTGAATTTACCGGTCGTTAACGCGGATGAGGCAACCGCGCGAAGGCTCGTACCATTGGCAGTAGCCGATCCACCGGTCATCGAAAACCGGCCGTCAAGCGTCATGGCAACCTTGCCAAGTGAACTCAGTGTCGCCCCTGCATCGGCTTCGGCAAAAGTACCGCCGGAAGTATTGATCGCCGAGGCAGTACCGCCGGTGAGCGTGGTGTCACCTATAACCCGAAGCGTAAGATCGCTTGAGGTTTCCAGTCGCGCTGCGGCTACAGCATTTGCAATCTGTCCGGCAGTGGGCTGTGCAGTGGCAGTACCGCCTTTGAGTGTCAGATTGCCAC
>JBIIZE010000330.1:0-3237 GCA_044346435.1 Burkholderiales bacterium | reverse complement strand
TGTATGACATGCCGCAGGATGAAGGCGACAAGCTGCTGCGCCAGCTTTACGATCACATCACCAGCCCGGAATTCGTTTACACCCACCACTGGGAACCCGGCGACCTGTTGATGTGGGACAACATCGCCCTGCAGCACAAGGCGACGTTTGACTACGACCCGCTGCCGCGGCTGCTCTACCGCACCACCGTGCGCGGCCCGGCTGTAGCCGACTCGAAAGTACTGTCATGAAAGTACGGACATGAAAGAAATCCGCATCCTCTCCGCCACCGGCATCCTCGGCTCGGGTTTCCGTGAGGAAACCCTGAAGCGGGCAATGTCGTTGAAGCCCGATTTCATCGGCGCCGACGCCGGCTCCACCGATCCCGGCCCGCACCATCTGGGCTCCGGCGAACCGCAGTTCTCCGATGCGGCCTGCAAACGCGACATCCGCCTGATGATCATGGCCGCGCGTGCGGCGAAGATCCCGGTTGTTGTCGGCTCGGCGATGACCGCCGGCACCGATGCCCAGGTCGACCGTCTCGCCGGCATCGTCCGCGAGATCGCGCGCGAGGAAAAGCTCAGCTTCAAGCTGGCGACGATTTACTCCGAACAGGATCGCGCCTATCTGAAGCGCCGCCTGAAAGAAGGCCGCATCAAGCCGCTGGCGAATGCGCCGGTGTTCGACGAAGGCGTGATCGACCGCAGCAGCCATATCGTCGGCATGTGCGGCGCCGAGCCCTATATTGAAGCGCTGCAGAACGGCGCCGACGTGGTCATCGCCGGGCGCTCCAGCGACACCTCGATCTTCGCGGCGATGCCGGTAATGAAAGGTTTTAATCCGGCGACGGTCTGGCATATGGCCAAGATCATGGAGTGCGGCGCGGCCAGCGTGGTGCTGCGCAAATACCCGGACTGCAACTTCGCCATCGTTACTGATGACCATTTCATCATCGAGCCGCCGAACCCGGACTACCGCTGCGATCCCACCAGCGTTGCCTCGCACAACCTCTACGAAAACTCGACGCCGTATGAACTGATCGAGCCTTCGGGCATCCTGAATACCGTCAACGCCCGTTACGAAGCGATTTCCGACCGCGCAGTGAAGGTCTCCGGGAGCACCTTCAAACATGCCGAGCGTTACACGATCAAACTGGAGGGTGCCGAACTCGCCGGCTACCAGAGCATCGTCATCGGCTCGGTGCGCGACCCGATCATCCTGCGCCAGTTCGATCACTGGCTGGAGAATCTGGTCAAGGCCGCGAAGGACCGCATCCGTGCCGTGATGGGCGACTCGATTGACAGCCAGTACCGGCTCGACATCCGCCAGTTCGGCCGCAACGCCGCGATGGGCATACTGGAACCGGACATGAGTATCGGCCATGAAGTCGGCCTGCTGTTCCAGATCACCGCACCGACGCAAAAACTGGCGAACGCGCTGGCAAAATCCCTGAGCCACATTGCCGTGCACTACCCGGTGCCGGAGTGGACGGGCCTGATCACCTCGGTGGCCTTCCCCTACTCCCCCGCCGAAATCGACAAGGGCGCGAGCTATCGATTCAACATGAACCATGTTGTCGAACCGGACTCTCCGCTGGAGATGTTCCGCCTCAACTACGAGAACCTCTGATCATGGCCACCAAAATCTGGCAAGTCACCAAGCTGATCCGCAGCAAGAACTCTGGGCCGTTCGAACTGACCTTCGACATCATTTTCAAAGATCACGCCACCTACGAAAAAGTGCGTGACGTGAAACTGATCAACGCCGACTGGTTTGCCAAAACCTACCGGCTGAAACCCGAAGTGGTTGCCATCATCAATTACGACGCCGCCTCGGCCATCAAGATCACCATCCCGCGCCCGGTGATCTCCGGCGACATCAATGACGGCGATGTGTTCGGCGGCCAGCAGTACGGTCCGCTGGTCGACCTGGAAGTACCGGCATGACCCGGCAAGCCGGCGGCCTGATCACCGTCCGCCTTGATGTGGCAGCCGGACACGACGCGGAATTCAACGACTGGTACACGCTGGAGCATGTGCCGCATCTGACCGCATTGCCCGGTTTCCTGCGCACGCGGCGCTACATCTGCAGGAAATGGAACAGCGACGCAGCCGATATCCGCTACCTCGCCTGGTATGAAACCGCCGATGCCGGCGTGGAAGCCGAGAAAGACTTCCAATACATCGTCGCCAATCCGACGCCGTGGTCATTGCGGATGCGCAAGCTCTACGGCGACAAACGCGAACGCATGAATTTCCAGCTGATGTGCGAAGTCGGCAGCGCACCTTCTCCGGATGCACCCTGGATGTATATCGTGCACACCGACATCCCGGACCACATCGTTGATGAATACAACGAATGGTATGACAAGGAACATCTGCCGCGCTGCGTCGGCATTCCCGGGGTATTACGTGCACGGCGCTTTGCGTCCACCGGCATTCTGGGTGGCACCAGCGACGGCCCGCGTTACCTGACCGCCTATGAAATGACCGGTCCCGATGTCTGGGAAAGCCCCGCCGCACTGCAGGCGCGCAAAACGCCGTGGACTGAAAAAATGCGCTCGCTGTTCAGCAATACCCGGCGCGGGCTCTACCAACTGGCCGCACCGACCGTGACACACGACGACGCCCTGAAACAGAAACGGGTGTCCGTCATCTGATCGGCACGAACAGGCTTCCGCACGCAGCAGCGGCAAGGGCCTAGATCACGCCTAGATCACTTTCTCCGCCTTCAGGACCGCCAGCTCTTCCCTGGAAAGTCCAAGCCAGTCGCCGTAGACCTCTTCATTGTTCGCACCCAGTTCAGAGCTGGGCTTGAGTTTCGGGGGCGCCTGCTTCTCGAAGCGCAGCGGGCTGCGTGCAGCCGCTATCCGGCCATATTGGGGATGCTCCATCCACTCCAGCATGCCCCGCTCGTGCAGGTGTCGATCATTGGTAATTTCCGCGAGGTCACGCACAGGCGCGCAGGGAATGTGATTCGGTGAAAGAATGGCAAACAGTTCATCGCGCTTGTGGCGCGCTGCATACTCGCCAACAATCCGGTCGACTTCCTCACTGAGCGTGGCGCGTTTCTTGGCCGTATCGAAACGGGGATCGGACCCCAGATCCTCCCGGCCCATCACTTTCGTCAGCGAGACCCAGTGTTTGTTATTGGTACAGAGGATGGCAATGTATCCGTCCTTTACAGGATACACGCTGTACGGTGCCGACGCCCTTCCGCTATGCGTATTGCCGGTTCTCTGCTCGAAATTGACCGGCC
>JBIIZE010000328.1:0-3249 GCA_044346435.1 Burkholderiales bacterium | reverse complement strand
GCCCGAGCCTGATCATGCAGTCCCGCTACGAAGCCGGCGTACTCGGTCGCAAGAGCAAGAAGGGCTTTTACAATTACGACGCTGAGATGAAACCCATCGTCGCACCTGAAGCCCCGGCACCGAAAGCGCGCCCGGACAGCGTCTGGGTCAGCAAGGCCGAGCCGCAAGGCCATGAAGTACTGACCGCACTGCTGACCAAACTTGGTGCCAACATCGAAACCGGTGCCAAGCCTTCAGCCAAGGCTTTGATTCTTGTGACGCCGGTCGGCAAGGACGCCACCAGTTGCGCGGTGGAAGAGGGCCTGGACCCGAAGCGCACGGTGGCGGTCGACACGCTGTTTCCGATGGTCAAACGGCGTACCATCATGGGCACGCCGCTGACCGAGGCTGCAGTGAAAGAAGCGGCACACGGCCTGCTGGCCTCCGACGGTGTACCGGTGACGGTGTGCCGCGACAGCCCGGGCTTCATCGCACAGCGCATTGTCGCGATGATCGTCAACATCGGTTGCTCGATTGCGCAAAGCCGCACGGCGCAGCCGTCCGACATCGACAAGGCTGTCACGCTGGGGCTGAACTACCCGAACGGCCCGCTGAAATTCGGCGATGTCGTCGGCGTGGAAAAAATCCATCGTGTACTCGCCAACATGAATACGCTTTATGCAGATCCGCGATACCGTCCCAACATCTGGATGACTCGCCGAGCCAAGCTGGGCGTTTCACTGCTGACCCCCGAACCCTGATCATTCAAGAGGAACAGAAAATGCTCGACGCCTATATTTACGAAGGACTTCGCACACCGTTCGGCCGTCATGGCGGCTCACTGGCCAAGGTCCGCCCCGATGATCTGCTCGCCGAAGTCATGAAAAGCGTTATGGCGAAATCGAAGTTCAAGATCGAGCAGATCGAGGACATCGTTGTCGGTTGCGCGAACCAGAGCGGCGAAGACAGCCGCTGTGTGGCGCGTCACGCCGGTCTGTCCGCCGGTTTCCCGATCGAAATCCCCGGCACCGTGCTGCAGCGGAACTGCGCCAGCGGTCTCGGCGCGCTGGCGCATGCTGCCCACTCGATCACTGCCGGCGAAGGCGATGTGTTCATCGTCGCCGGTGTTGAAAGCATGAGCCGCTCACCGATCGTGATGAGCCGTGCCGAAAGCGCGTTTGATCGCGGCATCAAGTTCTTCGACAGCACGATTGGCCCGCGTTTCTCGAATCCGAAGCTGACCAAGCAGTTTGGCGATCCGCAGATGCCGCAAACGGCCGACAACCTCGCACGCGAATACAACATCAGCCGTGAAGAAGCCGATACTTTTGCCGTGGCATCCCAGACCAAATTCGCAACGGCAAAAGGCGAAGGCTTCTTTGCCGGCGAAATCGCGCCGGTTGAAATGCCTGCAAGCCGCAAGGGTCCCGTGCCCGCGGTTGCCGAAGATGAGCATCCGCGTCCGGGTACTGACATGGCGACGCTCGCGAAGATGAAATCGCTTTATGAAGGCGGCGTCACCACGGCGGGTAATGCTTCCGGCGTGAACGACGGCGCGATTGCCCTGATCGTCGGTTCGCTGGCTGCCGGTGAAAAGGCGGGCGCCAAGCCTCTGGCGCGTGTGATTTCCACCGCGGCAATGGGTGTGCCACCGCACATCATGGGTATTGGCCCCGTTGCTGCCTCGAAAAAGGCGCTTGCTCGGGTCGGACTGACCATCAAGGATATGGACGTCATTGAGATCAACGAAGCCTTCGCTACGCAGGTTCTATCCTGCCTGAAGGGTCTCGGCGTTGCCCTGGACGACAAACGCGTCAATCCCAACGGCGGCGCCATTGCCGTGGGCCATCCGCTGGGGGCTTCCGGCGCCCGAATTGCGCTGACTGCAGCCCGTCAACTCCAGCGCACCGGCGGTAAATATGCTCTGGTTTCGCTGTGCATCGGTGGCGGGCAGGGCATGGCTGCAATCATCGAGCGTGTCTAGGACTATGTTGGTATTTCAGCACAATGGCCTAAGCCTTTGTGCTGAAATACCTTTTTTTGTAATAATTTCTGGCGTTTAATAGAGGGGTGACTGGAAAAACCTTACAAAATGTTAGATTTGAATTGGCATCCGGAGGCTTCCATAATTTTCACCGTCATCACTACAGGGCGGTCAGGGGCTGACCGTGAGTGACATGGAATCCATAACAGCGCTGAAGCAGGGCACACCGATGGCCCCGCAAAAGCTGATAGAAATGCGCTCCAAGGGCATGCATACGGTGCGTTTCGAATTCATCGTGCGCCTGCTTCGATTGAACACCCAGATCATCACCCTTTCAATCTATTGGGAGGATGGGCGCGAATTCATGCAGATACCGACTGCTCAGAACGTCCAGCGCAAACTGGTTTATGCCAGTGAACCCCGTGTTTCCGGGTTTTTTGATGACATTTCCCTGCTGTGTTACCCGCTCGACGCCGATGCCAAGGCGAAAGTGGATGCGGAACTGGATCGTATGGTTGCCGCAATAGGGGAATACGGCCGGCGGGTTTCAAACGCCTGATATCAGGTTGATCCGGGCTGCCCTCAGTTTTCGAGACAGGTGCTGAGGGTCAATCCGTAGAAATGCTCCCGGTTCCGGGGCACAGCATCCGCCAGGCAGCGGGCTTCAATACTGCACAAATGCTCCTCGATTCTTCGCCGTTCCAGCACTAGGGGTTCGATGGAAACCCTGGCCTTTTTCGAGGTCACTTCCTGTTTTTTGATGTCCTTCAGCCGCTGGTCGAGCGGACCGGTTGATTTGCGGACGCAGTCGATAATGCCCTGGTCTGAGTATTTGCGTTCGACCGGTATTGGCTCTTGTTTATGGGCTTGGGCGGTCACGGCAGGGATGCCGGTCAGGGGTATTAATGCTGCCCAAAGGCATCCCTTGTAGAAAGCCTTCACTGGCTGAATACCCGCTTAATATAATTTGACATAATACACATTATACGCAATTAGGTATGGCGATCCCGGAGGGAATTGAAGCTAAACCAGCCATTTGCGGTAATCAGTTTTCAACCCCTGCCTTACGCAACATGGATTCAATGTCCTTATTTCCGCGACTAACAGCCAGACTCAGTGCTGAGTGACCATATGGCGAAACATATTTCGGATCAGCGCCATGCTCAAGCAGCAGCAGCAACATCTGCAGATAACCTTCCCGAGCCGCCATCATGAGTGCTGTGGTGCCATTTTCAGCCGCAGCGTTGACGTTGGCTCCTTTGCCAATCAGTAATTTGGCGACATCA
>JBIIZE010000023.1:0-12254 GCA_044346435.1 Burkholderiales bacterium | reverse complement strand
AGATCCTGGGCGCCATGATTGTTGCAGCAATTGGCCCCCGGCTCGCGCTGGTTGCAGCAGAAAAACACGTGGTGTTTGAAATGGCTCATCGGGAGTGTCGGGACGGGAGTGTTGACGCATAACGGGGACGCGGAACGGGGCTGTGAATCGGGGCTGTAAAACGGCCTAGCAGGGATTATAACCGCGCGGGACTGTGCTCAGCGCTGTGAATACTTGCGTGCCGTGCCCCGCGACAGCGCGACGGGGTATTTGCGCGCATTGAGCCTCATCTTGCGTTGCGCCGCCTGCAACAGGTCGATATCCAGCACGTCGGTCAGTCGCAGCAGGTACAGCAGCACATCGGCGGTTTCTTCCTCCACGGCGCGCCGGTCGCCGGCGGTCAGCCGGGCGCTTTGTTCCGGCGTCAGCCACTGGAAACATTCGACCAGCTCCGCTGCTTCGACGCTCAACGCCATTGCCAGATTTTTCGGCGTATGAAACTGCTGCCATTCACGCGCTTCGGCGAAACGGCGCAGATCGTCGCGCAGGCTGGACAGGGTGGCGGATGGTTTGCGGGGCATGTGCTTCTCCGGATTCAACGGCGGTTCGGGGCGTAGCGTATCGGCAGACTGACCAGCAGGAACGTCAGCGTCAGGAATGGCCAGAGTTCAGACAATGCGCTGATCATGCTGCTGAAACTGAGGAAATGGCCGATACGACCCGGCAGCAGGTGAATGGGCACGCTGCGGTAGGGGTTTTCCGGGGTGCAATTGACCAGCACGACGGCGGCCGCCAGCGCCAGCAGGGCCACGAAGCCCCGTCCCCGGGGCGGCAGGCGGACCAGCAGCATCAGCAGCACGATGGCAGCGGCAAGACCCATGACAAAACCCGGTGTCAGCCAGTTCCATGGTGTCGGCGTGCGCAGGATCAGCCAGGCCGCAGCGGTTTTCAATAAAGCGGCGCTGGTGATGAGCAGCAACAGCCAGCGCCAGTAATCCCAGCCGACGTTACGCGCAACGCTGGCCAGCATCAGGCCCAGCCCCATGATACTGAGCATCACCACTCCCGCTTCAGCGTAGCGATACGAATCGGGCGTGTAGGCAAAGCGCGCAACCAGTTCCAGGCTGCCGCGAAGGTCGCCGTTACCCATATTGATCGGCGCTGCGTGCAGTTGGGTCAGCAGCCACAGGCCGGCAAGCAGCAAAACGGCATCACCGCGTGGCCCGCTGATGAAATCACGGCTGCGCAGCAGGGCCAGTCTTTCGCCGAAGTGGTGGCCCGGCGCAAACAATGGCGCGATCAGTGCGCCGACCGTGCCGCCGCAGGCATTGACCAGCAGATCGATGGTCGAGGCGATGCGTGCCGGCAGATACTGCTGCGCGGATTCGAGCACAAAACTCATGCCTGCGCAGGCGACCGCCGCCAGCAGAACGGCATACCGCGGGTTCAGTCGCGCGCACAACGCCAATGCCAGCAGGAAGCCCAGCGGCAGGTAGGCGGCGAAATTAAAACCGACGTCCTCAAGGGTGATCCAGCGCGGCCACGGCGCGAACAGGAAAGCGCCAAACGGTGTGGTCTCCATGCGCCAGCCGGTGAAGGGCTGCAGACTGGCATAGATGATCACCAGACTGTAAGCTAGCGCCGCCATGGCAGCGACGCGATATCCGCGCGACCGGAAATCGTGCGGCATGGCACCCGCTGTGTAATCCGGCATCATTCATGAAATTCTACGATATCTTCAACGGCGACGCCGACGGCATTTGCGCGCTGCACCAGCTGCGGCTGGACGAACCCCGCGACGCCGAACTGGTGACCGGCGTCAAACGCGACATTGCGCTGGTGGCGCGGGTTGACGCGCAGGCGGGCGACAGCCTGACCGTTCTTGATGTTTCGCTGCGCAGCAACGCCGCCGCGGTGGCGCGGGCGCTGCAGTTGGGGGCGAGTATTGAATATTTCGACCATCATGCGGCCGGCGACATGCCGCGGCACCCGGCGTTCCGCACGCATATCGATGCTGCGCCCGATATCTGCACCAGCCTGATCGTCGACAGCCACCTTGCAGGTCGCCACCGGCTGTGGGCAGTGGTGGCTGCGTTCGGGGATAACCTGGTCGAATCGGCGATCCGTGCCGCGCAGCCGCTGGAACTCGATCACACCGAACTCGCGCGCCTGCACGAGCTGGGTGAGGCGATCAACTACAACGCTTATGGCGAGAGCATCGACGATCTGCACTACCACCCGGCGGATCTTTACCAGCTGATCGCGCCCTATCGTGATCCGCGGCATTTCATTTTTGATGAACCGGTGTTTGAGGTGTTGAAACAGGCCGGCGCCGAGGATCTGGCGCGCGCCGAAGACCTGCGGCCCGAATTCGCCAATGACGCCGCAGCCCTGTATGTGCTGCCGGATGCGGCCTGGAGCCGGCGCGTCAACGGCGTGTTCAGCAACCGCCTGGCGCAGGCGGAACCGCAGCGGGCGCATGCCGTGCTGGTGACCCGTGCGGATGGTTATGCGGTCAGCGTGCGTGCGCCGCGCAGCAATCCGCTAGGCGCTGAAACCTTGTGCTCGGCGTTTGCCACCGGAGGCGGGCGACAGGCGGCTGCAGGAATCAACAACCTGCCGCAGCAGGATCTGGCACGGTTTGCCGACGCCTTCCGTGCCGCGTACAAATAATCAATAAAATCAATTATTTATAGAAGCTTTTGTGGCTGACCGGGATGCGCCGGGAAGACGACCCAGCAAATCCAGTTCGAGCAGTGCAAAGGCGGCGATCCACAACACCGCGTCGTAACCGTCAAACCATTCGCCATGCAGCCACCACGCCGCGGCGATCACGGTCAGTGCGGTGTAGAGCAGGATCGCGACCGCAACGGTGCTGCGCCGCCAACGCGTCATTCGCTCAGGCGCGCGGATTTCGAGTTCAAGCAGGAGTACCACGCCGATCCACAGCCAGGCATTGGCGGCATCCATCCACTCGCCTTCTTCGATAAAAGCGGTTGCTGCCCAGACGATGGCGCCAGTGGCGAGCAGGCGCAGGCCGTCGAGCGCCAACGCAGTGCGCGGACGACGCGCCCATGCCGGCCCGCGGGTTTCCAGTTCGAACAGCAGCAGCAGGGTGAACCAGGCCAGAGCGTCGAGGACTTCGCTGATGCGGCCGGTGGCGGCATAAATCGCGGCGTTGATGCCGAGCAACAGCAACAGCGCCGCTTTGATCAGGGATGTCCGCGGCATGTGCGGCCGATGGATGCGACTGTGATCAGCCGTGATGGTGCGGGGGTTGCGGATGCGGCTGCGGATGGTGATGGGGCGGATGTTCGTGCTGCTGTGCGACGCCGTAACGCTGCGGCATCAGGGAGCCAATGAGCATGCCGAGTGCCGATACCACCAGGCCGATCAGTTGGGGCGGGATCGGACTGGCTTCACCGACCAGCAACTCGACCAGAATCCACGAGATCAACCCGCCCAGTGTCGCCGCCAGTGCGCCCTGCGTCGTGGCACGTTTCCAGAAGGCGCCGACAACCAGCGGAATAAAGGCGCCGGCCAGCGTGATTTTGTATGCTGACTCGACCATGTGGAAGATTGACAGTTCGGAGTTGAGCGCGAACAGCAATATGATCGCGGCAAAACACACGATGGTCACGCGCATGATCCACAGGAAAGTGCGGTCGGAGATGTGGGGGAAGTAACCCTTGACGATGTTTTCCGCGAACATCACCGATGGTGCGAGAAGGGTCGCGGAAGAACAGCTCATGATCGCCGACAACACCGCACCGAAAAACAGGATTTGCGCAAACAGCGGCATGTGCTGCAGGACGAGTGTGGGCAGGATCAGCTGCGAATCCTTTTCCAGCAGTTCGCTGAACAGCTTGGGATCAATCAGCGTCGCTGAATAGGCGATGAACATCGGCACGAAGGTAAAGCAGAAATAGATCGAAGCGCCGAGCAGCGAGCCGATGATGGCGATTTTTGCCGACTTGGCCGAAGTCACGCGCTGGAATACGTCCTGCTGCGGCAGCGAGCCGAGCATCATGGTCAGTAGCGCGCCAAGGAAGGTCATCCACATCCACGGATCGGGTGGCGGGAAAAATTCAAACTTGCCGGCCTGCGCCGCATGGTCGATGACCACGCCCGCGCCGCCGGTCATGCCACTGACCACCCAGGCGATGAACAGCAGCCCGCCCATGCTCACGGTCATCTGCACAAAATCCAGGATGGCCACTGAAAACATGCCGCCAAAGGTGGTGTAGGTGAGTACGATGGCCGCGCCGATGATCATGCCCAGTTCGGGACTGACGGCGCCGTTGGTGATGACGTTGAAAATCAGCCCCATCGCCTTGATCTGCGCCGAGACCCAGCCGAGATAGGAGCCGACGATGCACAGCGAGGTGATGACCTCGACCGTGCGGTTGTAGCGCATCCGGTAGAAATCGCCGACGGTGAGGATATTCAGCTTGTAGAGTTTTTTCGCAAAAAACAGCCCGGCAATGACCAGGCACAGCGAGGAGCCGAAGGGGTCGGCAACCACCCCGGACAGGCCGTCCTTGACGAACTGCGCGGAGACGCCGAACACGGCCTCGGCGCCGAACCAGGTGGCAAACACCGTAGCGGTGACGATCGGCAGCGGCAGCGAGCGGCCGGCAACGGCGAAATCCTTGGTGTTATGAACGCGGGTCGCAGCCCACAGGCCGATCCCGACGGACACCATCAGGTAGGCAATGACAAACCACAGCAGCATCGCAAATCCCCTTTTGCCGCAGAATTATATCTGCGGTCGAAGCAATTACGACAGTAGTTGCAGGGCCAGCAGAGCGGCGAGCAGGCCGATCACAATCCCCAGCAGCCAGGTGTTGCGACGTTGCTGGGCCAGCAGGGCATCAACATGCGCGCGCAACGCGGCTTCGGGGTCGCGCGCCAGGAATTGCTGCGCCAGGCGCGGCAGCTGCGGCAGCAGTTCGCTCCAGAACGGCAGTTCCTCGCCGACCCGGCGCGCCAGGCCGCGCCAGCCGACCTGTTCCGACATCCAGCGTTCGAGGAAAGGTTTGGCTGTCTGCCACAGATCGAGATCAGGATCGAGGTCGCGTCCGAGGCCTTCAACGTTGAGCAGGGTTTTCTGCAGCAGTACCAGTTGCGGCTGGATTTCGATGTTGAAGCGGCGCGAGGTCTGGAACAGGCGCAGCAGCACCTTGCCGAAAGAAATTTCCTTCAGCGGTTTGTCGAAAATGGGCTCGCACACCGCGCGGATCGCGGTCTCGAATTCATCGACGCGCGTACCCGGCGGCGCCCAGCCCGATTCAACGTGGACTTCGGCAACACGACGGTAGTCGCGGCGGAAGAAAGCGATGAAGTTGCGCGCAAGATAGTGTTTGTCGATCTCGGTCAGTGTGCCCATGATGCCGAAATCCAGCGCGACATACTGGCCGTTGGCAGCGACGAGAATGTTGCCGGGATGCATGTCGGCATGGAAAAAACCGTCGCGGAATACCTGGGTAAAAAAGATTTCGACGCCGACGCGGGCGAGTTTCGGGATGTCGATGCCCTGTGCGCGCATTTCGGCCACGGCGGAGACAGGGATGCCGTGCATGCGCTCCATGACCATGACTTCGGTCGAGCAGTACTCCCAGTGAATTTCCGGCACCGCCAGCAGCGGTGAGTTGCGGAAATTCCGGCGCAGCTGGCTGGCATTGGAGGCTTCCCGCATCAGATCGAGTTCGTCTTCGAGGTGACGGGCGAATTCGGCAACCACTTCGCGCGGCTTCAGCCGTTTGCCGTCCAGCCACAACCATTCCAGCAATACGGCGCCGGCGTCGAGCAGAGCAACATCCTTGGCGATGATGCCGGCGATTCCCGGGCGCAGCACCTTGACGGCGACTTCAGTGCCGTCGGGCAGCGCGCCGATATGCACCTGCGCGACAGAGGCGCTGGCGATCGGCACCTTGTCAAAGCGCGAAAAGACCTGATCCAGCGGCTTTTCATAAGCGGCAGCCAGGATGCGTTCAACGTCAGATCCCGGGAAGGGTGGTACCTGGTCCTGCAGGCGGGCGAGTTCCTCGGCGATATCCGGTGGAATCAGATCGCGTCGCGTCGACAGCACCTGGCCGAATTTGACGAAAATCGGCCCCAGGGTTTCCAGCGCCTGGCGCAGGCGCACGGCGCGGGGTGCGGACAGGTCGCGCCAGAACAGCAGGGCGCTGACCGCGGCCCGCAATGCACGCACGCGTTCATGCCCGAGCAGGAACTCGTCGAGTCCGAAACGCAGGGAAACACGGAGGATTTTCAGCAGGCGGAGGATGCGCACCCGCACATTTTATCCGCCCGCGGGGTTGCCGGGGGCGGAACAGCACTGAATCAGTGTGCCGCCAGTCTGGAGATGCGTTTTTCCAGCCGGGCGAGGTCATCACGCAAGCGGTCGACCTCCGCAGCAAAATGCCTGAGATCGTTCGCCGAAGCAATGGCGGATCGTTCTTCAGTCCAGTATTCAGTGAACGAGCGCAGCAGGTTTTCGCCGCTGCTTCTTGCCCATTGCCCCATCGACTGCGCGGTACCCGCAATACGATGCGCGGCGATGTCGCCGAACACGCGGGACAGGTCTTCCTCGACATCCCAGCGCAGGTGGCGCCACAGATGGTTCACCGCGCCGGCAAGCGCAGTATCACCTTCGACGATGATGTCGCGCCAGGCGGTATCATCGCGGGTCGTCATCCGCAGAAGCAGAGCAGGTGTGACGGTCAGTGTGGCATCGGGTGTTGTACCCGCTGCCGCCGGCGTGACCTCGCCGGAATCAATGATCCGCAGGCTGGCCGCAAAAGGCAGGCAACGCACGCTGACCGTTTTGCCGGCGTAAGGCTTGAGCGAATCCCGCGCCCAACTGTTGGCGCGCAGCAGGTGATTCAGCGGCGCGCCAACCAGTACATCCAGCGGGGAACCCGCACCATTCATGCCGGTGTCAGTCCTGCTGGATGCCCGAAACCAGCCAGCCGGTGGAGCCACGCATCGGTTTCTCAAGATGCCAGATTTCGGCAAACGGCTGAGCCTCCGCTGCGCCGTCTTCGCGGATCAGACCGGAGAATCTCACGCTGGCCACGTAGAGCAGTCCTTCGCTCACGACTTCCAGAACTTCCGATTCCAGGGTGACAACATCGGTCTTGCTCGTGGCCGCACCTTCGGTTTGCCATTGCGCCTGGACTTCGGCCAGCAGGTCGGGTGCCAGGAAGTCGGCCAGTGCTTCACTGTCGCGGGCATCATGCGCTTCCTGCAGTCGCACGAAATTCAGGCGGGCGTGACGCACGAATTCGGCAGCGTTGAAGTCAGCCGGCCAGCGGCCAGCCGTGGCGGCGACGGCATGCGGTGCGGCAGCGCCGCCACCCATCACCATCGGTTCGGGAGAAGCCGAGCCCTGATGGCCGGCGTATTGCATCGGCGCCTGGGCAGTCCGGCCGCGGAAAGCGCGGAAGGCCAGGACAACAACGGCAGCAATGGCAGCGGCCAGCAGCAAGCCGGAAAGTGCGCCGGCGATGCCGTTGTTCATGAACAGGGCCATCAAACCCGCGCCCATGGCCAGACCGGCCAGCGGCCCCAGCCACTTGTTGCCCGTCGTTTGCGCTGCGGCAGCAGCCGGTTGTTGCGCCGGCGCGCCGTTCTGCTGCGCCTGTTGCTGTTGCGCGGGCGCTTTCGGTGCCGCCTGCTGAGTCATGTTGCGCTGGGTACCCATGCTTTTGCCGCCGCCCAGGCGCTTGGCGGCCTCGGCTTCAACGCCGACCATCGCAAGGCTGAAAAACAGGGCAACTGCTGAAATCAGGATCTTCATGCTCGAACTCCTCGTTTTATGGGTGCTGCTTGGACAGCGCAATTATAGGGATAGCTCCCGGCTTGTTCATTGCAAACTGTAATAGTCGAGGAAATGAAAGTAATTAAACGACATCCCGGTTTTTATCGCGGGGGTGCTTCAAAAACGGATGCCGCGGTGCAATGCCACCACGCCGGCAGCAAGGTTGAAATATTCGACACGTTCCAGGCCGGCATCCTGCATCATGGTTTTCAGGGTTTCCTGGTCGGGATGCATGCGGATGGATTCCGCAAGATAGCGGTAGCTGTCCGCATCGTTGGTGATCATTTTGCCGAGTCGCGGCAACACCTGGAACGAATAGGTGTCGTATAGCGGAGCCAGCGGCTGCCACACCCGCGAAAACTCGAGCACCAGCAGCCGGCCCCCGGCACGCAGCACGCGGCGCATTTCCGCCAGTGCGGCATCCTTGTGGGTCATGTTGCGCAGACCGAAAGCGACGCAGACACAGTCGAAGTATTCATCAGGGAAAGGCAGTTTCTCGGCATCACACTGCACCGCGGGGATGATTTTCCCGCCGTCAAGCAGCCGGTCACGGCCGCGCCGCAACATCGGGCCGTTGATGTCGGTGATCACGACGGAACCTGCGGGACCGACGCGTTCCGAAAACAGTCTGGTCAGATCGCCGGTGCCGCCGGCGACATCAAGAACACGCTGGCCCGGACGCACCAGGCTTTGTTCGACGGCGAAGCGCTTCCAGAGGCGGTGCAGGCCCGCCGACATCAAGTCGTTCATCAGGTCGTAACGGGAGGCAACCGAATCAAACACATCGGCGACCTTGCGCGCTTTTTCGTCCTCGGCGACCTTCTGAAATCCGAAATCAGTGGTTTTGCTCATCGTTGAACTCAGGCTTCGCGGCTGGCGCCCGCTTCCTGCAGCCGCTGCAGATACTGCTGCCACATGGAATCCTGCTCAATGCCATATTCATACAACAGGTCCCAGGAATAGATGCCGGTGTCATGGCCGTCGGAGAAACGCAACTGGATGGCGTACTGCCCGACAGGTTCAACCGCTGTGATGGTTACATCCTTCTTGCCGGTCTGCAGCGTTTCCTGTCCCGGGCCGTGGCCGCGTACTTCAGCGGAGGGCGAGTGGACTCGCAGGAATTCGCAGGGCAGGCGGAAGCTTTTGCCGTCGGCAAAGGTGATTTCCAGCGCTCGCGATGCCTGATGCAGTGTGATTTCGGTGGGCAGCGGTACGCCCTTTTTCAATCCGGCCATGATTGTTCCATATGGGGTTCAAGTTGCTTGAGGGATCATCATAACCGAGACCGCCGGCAATCAAGAAAACTGCTTGTACACCAATGGCTTACGCCTGTGTGCCGAGGTGCTGTCATACGGCTGTAACAACAGGTTCATAATATACGGAGGGTAAAATCACCCTCTGGAGCATGCATGGCAGCAACAATACTGGTTGTAGAAGACGAGCCAGCCATTCAGGAACTGGTCGCTTGCAACCTGGAACTCGCCGGACACCGCACCTTGCGTGCCGAGTCTGCGGAGCAGGCCATGCAGATGGTCCGCGAAGAATTGCCCGATCTGATTGTTCTCGACTGGATGCTGCCCGGCATCAACGGCGTGGAATTCGCGCGGCGCCTGCGTGGCGACAAGCGTACTCAGGCAGTGCCGCTGATCATGCTGACCGCAAGGGCTGACGAGCAGGACAAACTGGCAGGTCTCGAAACCGGCGCCGACGACTACATCACCAAGCCGTTTTCCCCGCGCGAACTCAATGCCCGGGTCAAAGCCGTGCTGCGCCGGCGCTCGCCGCAGGCGACCGATGATGTGGTTGAGGCCGCGGGACTGCAGCTCGATCCGAACAGTCATCGCGTTCTCGGCAACGGTCAGCCGCTTCAGCTGGGACCGACGGAATTCCGCCTGCTGCACTTTTTCATGACTCATGCCGAGCGCGTGTACACACGGGTGCAATTGCTGGATCAGGTCTGGGGTGACCATGTGTTTGTCGAGGAACGTACGGTGGATGTGCACATTCGCCGCTTGCGCAAGGCGCTGGAGCCGACCGGGCACGATCGTCTGATTCAGACCGTGCGCAGCTCCGGTTACCGTTTTTCAACCGACTGATCCGGCAATCGTCATGCAACACAATCCGGATCGGAAGACGCTGCGGTGAACGCAATCTGGTGGCGGCTGATCGCACGTCTGCTGTTTCTTGCGGCAGTCGTTGCGGTGGTCTGGTTTGTTGACGATCCGAAGTCGGCGCTCGGAGTGGCTGTGGTGGTGCTGCTGTTCATGGTGATGCACCACGTCAGGCATCTGGCGAGGCTCTCGAAATGGCTCGCTGACCCCCGACCTGAAGCCTTGCCGGAGAGTACGGGGTACTGGGAAGATGTTTTTGCCGCTTTTTACCATCTGCTTCGCCGCCAGCGGCGCAGCGAATCGCGGCTGACGGCCACGCTGCACGATTTTCAGCGTGCCGGCATGGCCATGCCCGACGGGCTGGTCATTCTGGATGGGTCCAACCGTATCGAATGGTGCAATCAGAAATCAGAGCTGCATTTCGGACTGGATGCCTCGCGCGATGTCGGTCAGTTGATCACCTATCTGGCACGCCAACCGGAGTTTGCCGAGGCGCTGGGCGGCGCTTATGCCGAACCGCTGACGTTACGCAGCAGCCATGGCGGCGATCTGGTGCTGTCGGTACTGATCGTACCTTACGAGGCCAACCGCAAGCTGTTGATCAGCCGGGACGTCACCGATCGCGAGCGGGTGGAAACCATGCGCCGCGATTTTGTGGCCAATGTGTCGCATGAACTGCGCACGCCGCTGACCGTTATCGGCGGATTTCTCGAAACCATCGCCGACATGGAGACGCCGAATCCGGAACTGATCCGCCGATCGGTGCCGCTGATGAGCGATCAGGCCAAACGCATGCAGACGCTGGTCGAGGATCTGCTGACGCTGTCGCGCCTGGAATCCGAAGGCAATCCGGCGCGCGAAGAGCCGGTGAATGTTCCGGATATTGCGCGTGGCTTGTATCACGATGCCCTGGCATTGTCGGCAGGACGTCACAAAGTCATATTCGTGCTGGAGAGTCCGGCATGGATCAATGGCGCTGAAGACGAACTGCGCAGCGCCTTCGGCAATCTGGTCAGCAACGCCATCCGCTACACGCCGGCCGGAGGTGAGGTGCGTTTGTCATGGAAGGCCGGCACTGAAGGCGGCGCGGTATTTTCGGTGCGCGATACCGGGATCGGCATCGATGCGCAGCATCTGCCAAGGCTGACCGAAAGGTTTTACCGCGTCGACCGCGGCCGTTCACGTGAAACCGGGGGTACCGGACTCGGACTGGCGATCGTCAAACACGTGGTAAACCGGCATGCCGCGAAACTGGAGGTGACCAGTGAACCCGGTCGGGGCAGCTGCTTCAGTGTGGCTTTTCCCGAAAACCGCATTGACCCCAAACATGGGGCTGTTTCGGCAAGCGCCATGCGCACTGCATAGCGCATTTTCAGCGTCGCACAAGAAGCATTCATGTTTTCGACGACTACGCCGGAATTTGTCCTTTTCCCCTGAAATTTAGCGAATACGTGCCTGTTCAGTAATTAGCTTGCAGGCACTGTCGATGACCGAAGTCCAGTCTCCAGGCGCCGTCTGCCGGATCAGGCGGCATGAGGGATACCACGGGCTGCTGGTTACACCATGGTGCCAGTACCAAAGACGGCCGACAGCCTCGGGCAGCAGAACGACAGTCGGCACCCCCAAAGCGCCTGCAAGGTGTGCGGTGGTGTTGCTGACCGAAACCACAATATCGCAAGCGCCAATCAGTGCGGCCAGTCCGTCGATATCATTAAAGTTATCAATATCGGCGAGATGTGTAACATTTAATCCGAACTGGTCGAGGAATCTGCCGCGGTCCTGGAGAGTGTCGCCATACTGAAGATCCACCCAGCGGGTGGATTTGACGCCTGCCAGCGGGGAAAGATCGGCCTCGGCAAGACTTTTAAACAGGCCAATTCTTGGGTTGGTGCTGGACCACGAGAACCCGCAAACCATATCCTGGCCGTTACTCAATCGCTTCCGCAGCATTTGCACTCGCGGAGCATCCGGGATGAGATATTTTTTTTGCGCCTTGGGGAATTCGCCCCAGTCCTTGCGGAAGAATCGACCGAGATCGCCAATGGCAATCTGCTGATCAGCATCGAGCGGGTTGTTCAGGGTTTTGATGTCGATAAAATCAAAGCCCGGAAATGTTCTTCGAAGAATTTCCATGAGGCGCGAATCGACCGCCACGATGATGTGTTTTGCACGGCCATTCAATTCGTCCAGCATGCTGCTGAACAGAATCTGATCACCGATGCCTTGTTCACCCCAGACCAGCAGCCTGTTCACGTAATCAATGCCGTTCCAACGAGGTTGTGTAGCGCCTGGCGGTCGTTCCCCCCGTTGCCTGGCCTTCCATCCCCAATCGTACAGTC
>JBIIZE010000327.1:0-3257 GCA_044346435.1 Burkholderiales bacterium | reverse complement strand
TGTGGGCAGCCCCGGCTGCCGCACAGGAGCCTGCTGTCGCCTGGCTCATCGAACTGGAAGCACCCGATGACGTCAGACCCCTGCTGGAAGAGCACCTTGACGTTTATCGCTATCGCAACCGCCCCGGCGTGGATGCGGCGATGCTGCAGCGTCTGGTTGCCCGTTCAGTACCCGACGCACAGGCCCTTCTCGCCACCGCCGGATATTTTTCGCCGCAAGTCCAGGCTCTGAGCGCACCTTCAGACGACGGCACAGCTACTGTCGTTCGCATCCTCGTCACAGCGGGACCGGCCGCGCGTGTCAGTGCAGCCGACATCAAAATCAACGGCGCCATCACTGCGGACCCCGCCGAAGCAACACGTGTCGCCCAGGTCAGCCAACGCTGGCGTCTGCAGCCCGGCACGTCGTTCCGGCAAACTGCTTGGGACGACGCCAAGGAAGCGCTGTTGCGCGAATTTGTATTTGACGGTTACCCGGCCGCACGACTCACTGCCAGCACGGCAGAGGTGAATCCGGAAACGGCCCAGGTACTGATCAGTGTCAACCTGGACAGCGGACCGCTGTTTCGTTTTGGCAGCACGCGGATCGAGGGGTTGCAGCGTTACCCGCAACAACTGGTAGCCAATCTTCAGCACTTCCAGGCCGGCCAGCGTTACAGCCATGAAGCCGTGGTCCGTTATCAGACAGAACTCCAGGCCAGCGGCTTTTTCCGCAGCGCTTCGGTGAGCGTTGATACCGATCCGACACAGGCGCAGTCGGCAACGGTACTGGTCCGCGTCGTCGAGAATCCGGAAAAGAAAGTCGACTTCGGCGTCGGATTCAGTACTGATACCGGGCCGCGGGCCGAAGCACAGTTCACCCACTACAACACCTTTCAACCCGGCTGGCAGGGCAGCACCAAGCTGCGACTGGACAGCAAGGAACAAACATTCAACGGCGAACTGGCTCTGACGCCGGAAACCAGCGGATGGCGTAACCGGCTGGGCGCTGAAGCCGTACACAGTGATATTGAAAACCTGATCAACCGACGTTATGGCCTTACCGCGCAGCGCGCCTGGCGAACCCCCGAAAGGGAACACGACTGGGCCCTGAAGTTTCAGGTTGAAGAACAGTCACTCACCGGTGGCCCGGTGGATAACCTGAACGCGCTGACCCTGAACTACTCCTGGACTCGCCGCGATGTCGACGATCTGCTGCGCCCCCGACGGGGACATCTTCTCAATCTGCAGCTCGGCGGTGCTTCCGAGTCGCTGCTGTCCACCCGCTCGTTTGCGCGGGCTTATGCCCGAGGACTGCAGATCGTTCCGGTAGGCCGCAACGACCGCATTCACTTGCGTGGCGAATTCGGCGCGGTATGGGCGCAGGCACGGGAAGGCATCCCCACTGAATTCCTGTTCCGGGCCGGCGGTGATCAATCGGTGCGCGGCTATGATTACCAGTCACTGGGCGTTGAACAGGGCGCATCCATTGTCGGCGGACGTTTTCTCGGTGTCGGCACCATCGAGTATCAGCATGATTTCACGCCGCAATGGGGCGGCGCGCTGTTTGTCGACGGCGGCAACGCAGCGGATTCCCCCTCGGAGTTGCGTCCGGTTTACAGCTACGGCGCCGGCATCCGCATGATCACGCCGGCCGGCGCATTGAATCTCGACGTGGCCAAACCGCAGGAAAACGGCAAGGTCCGTTTTCACTTTACGCTCGGCGCAAGGTTCTGATCATGACGCACCGGAAACGCCTCACCCGTATCGGCATTGCAAGCCTTGCAGTACTGATCTGCGTGGTTGCCGCCGCAGCGATCTGGCTGGGCAGCGCGCAGGGCCTGGAGTGGGCACGGCAAAAAATCGTGCAGACCGGCAACGGCGGGATCGAAATCGAAAACGCACGGGGCTCGCTCCTTGGCGAAGTTCAGATCGACCGGTTACGGATCAAGAACGAAGATTTGTCGTTTGAAGCCGAAACAGTCAACCTGAGCTGGCAGCCCTGGGCCCTGTTGCGCGGCGAACTTCACCTGAACCGCGCTTCAGCATCAACCCTGCGTTACCGGAGCCTGACAACGACGGCCTCCACGCTGCCGGCCTCGCTGGCCCTACCCCTGGACCTCTCGATCGCCTCTCTGGAGATCAACCGGCTTGAAATCAGCGGTCTGCCGGCCATTGAAAAACTGCGGCTGGAATATTCCGGAGGCCGCAGCAGGCATGACATCCGCCTGCTGCAGACCGAGTCGGAAGGCTGGGTTGTCGACGGCAAACTGCAGATTTCAACGCAACGTCCTTACCCGATTCAAGGACAGTTGCAGGCGCTGCGCGGCACCACGGCGATGGCGCTGCAGGCCAAAGCGACCGTTGCCGGAACGCTGGAGGAGTTGCGAACCGTTCTGACCGGAAGCGGTCGCGGCGCCAGTCTCAACGCGTCGGCGACGATACGTCCTTACGATACGCAGGTGCTGACCGGATTCACCGCAGAGGCGCGCGAACTCGATCTGTCCGCCTGGATCACTGAAGCGCCCAGGACACGACTGACCCTGGATGCTCAGGCCGAAACCGACAAGGGGCAACTGAATGGCCGAATGAATCTGACCAATGCCGTTCCCGGCGCGCTGGACAGCGGCAAACTGCCGTTGTCATCGATCAACACCCGCTTCAACGGCAACGGCCTGCGCTGGACATTGCCGGCGTTTGAACTGCTGACATCCGGCGGCGGACGCATCACCGGCAACGGAGACATTCGGGATAACGACGGCAATTTGGACATACAACTTCGCGATATTGATCCTGCGCGCCTCGACAGCCGGCTGCGGCCGGCCAAAGTTTCGGGCAAGGCCAAACTGTCCGGAAACCGTAAAACACAGCAGGCCACGGCCCTTCTGGAGGGCGCCGGCCTGCAACTGCAGTTTTCTGCGCGGCATGCCGATGATGTGCTGACTGTCGACAGCCTGCGGCTTCAGGCCGGCGGCGGCAGCGCCGAAGTCATCGGCCAATTGAACAGGAACGCCGCGCAGAACTTCAGCATGCGCGGCACACTGGCCCGGCTCGATCCGTCGCGGCTTGCAGCAGTGCCTCAAGCTCTCCTCAGCGGCCAAATTTCAGCGACAGGGAGACTGCAGCCTGAATGGCAGGCACAGCTGGCCATCGACCTCAAGGAAAGCCGTTTCCGTAACCTGCCCTTTACTGCATCAGCGGCATTCACTACCCGGCAATCCCATTGGTTTGACGGCAACGCACAAGCCGCTATTGGCCGCAATCAAATGGAAATCAAAG
>JBIIZE010000326.1:0-3275 GCA_044346435.1 Burkholderiales bacterium | reverse complement strand
GCACGGTGGTACTGCTCAAGGCACTGGAAAGCCGCGGCGTGATGGATTCGATGAACGGCCGCATCGCCGTCGGCTGGCTGGTCGTCGAAGACCTTGTCATGGTGCTGGCGCTGGTGCTGCTACCGCCTCTGGCCGGCATCCTCGGCGGCAGCGGCGACAGCGGCGACAGCGTGAGTACTGCCCAACTGCTGAAAACCATCGGTTACACGCTGGGTCAGGTCGCGATCTTTGTCGCGCTGATGCTGGTCGTCGGCCGCCGCCTGTTTCCGTGGATCCTGTGGCAGGTCGCACGCACCGCCTCACGTGAACTGTTCACGCTGTGTGTGATTGCCGCGGCCCTCGGCATCGCTTTCGGCGCAGCTGCACTTTTCGGCGTGTCGTTTGCGCTGGGCGCCTTCTTCGCCGGGATGGTATTGCGCGAATCCGAACTGAGCCACCGGGCCGCCGAAGAATCATTGCCGCTGCGCGACGCCTTCGCGGTGCTGTTCTTTGTCTCGGTGGGCATGCTCTTCGATCCGCGCATGCTGATCAACGAACCGCTGCACATACTGATCGTGGTCGGCATCATCATCATCGGCAAATCGCTGGCCGCCTTCGCCATCGTGCTCGCCTTCCGCTACCCGCTGAACACCGCGCTGACGGTTTCCGCCAGCCTCGCGCAGATCGGCGAATTCTCCTTCATCCTCGCCGGCCTCGGCGTCAGCCTGAAGCTGCTGCCGGTCGAAGGCCAGAACCTGATCCTCGCCGGCGCGGTGATTTCGATCGCACTCAATCCGCTGGTATTCAGCCTGATTGACCCGCTGTGCAAGTGGATCCAGTCACACTCCGCTGTCGCGCGCGTGATGGAACGCCCCAACGATCCGCTGGCGGTACTGCCGGATACGACTGAAGCGACGCTGCTCACCGGCCATGTGCTGATCGTCGGTCACGGCCGGGTTGGCCGGCGGATTGCCGATGCCTTGTCCGAACAGGGTATTGCCGTTGTGGTTGCGGAACAGAACCGCGAAACGGTCGAAGGTCTGCGCACCCGCGGCATACCGGCGGTATCAGGCGACGCCGCCGAACCTGCAGTGCTGATCCAGGCTCATGTCGCACGGGCACGCATGCTGGTGATCGCGATGTCGGATTCGGCGCGTGCGCAGCGCATGATTGAAACCGCGCACATCCTCAACCCCTCGATCGAAATCATCGTACTGACGCACAGCGATGAAGAAGCCCGTTTGCTGCAAAGCGACCGGCCGGACCGGGTATTTGTCGGTGAAACCGAACTGGCTTCGGGCATGACGCAATACGTACTGGACCGCATCAAGGACCGCGGCAGCAACAACAGCCAGGCGGTTACGACAGCAGCTTGATATCCAGCGCCCGTTCCGCCAGCCAGATCGCCGCGAGCACCGCAACAACCACCGAACCGCCGGTAAACACCACGCGTGAATAAAACCGCGTTGCGCGCATCGCGAAGGCCAATGGCAGAAACACGGCGACGATGGCCAGTTGCCCCAGTTCGACACCGACATTGAAGCCGAGCAGCGACGACACAAGCGCGTCGCCGGGCAGACCGAGATCAGTCAATACCGACGCAAATCCAAAGCCGTGGATCAGGCCGAAAACAAAGGCCATCAGCCAGCGCCGTTCACTGACCAGCGGATAAAGGTTGTTCAGTGCGGCAAACACCACCGAAGCAGCGATCACCGACTCCACCAGACGGGACGGCAGCGCGATGATTTCCAGCGCCGCGAGGCTCAGCGTGATGGAATGGGCAACCGTAAAGGCCGTCACCACCCGCAGCACATCCCAGAACACCGGCTTGAAACTTTGCGCCGGCACCCAGCGTGCGGATTCGCGCAGCAAAACCGCCGGCAAGAGCAGCGACAGCAGGAACAGCACGTGATCAAAGCCGATCCAGATATGCCACACGCCTTCCCACACATAGGTCACGATCTGCTCAAACACCGAGGGCGCCGCCAGATTAAA
Organism: Burkholderiales bacterium; assembly: GCA_044346435.1. Taxonomy (GTDB): domain Bacteria; phylum Pseudomonadota; class Gammaproteobacteria; order Burkholderiales; family SG8-41. The sequence goes on along the minus strand of JBIIZE010000326.1, from coordinate 1,301 downwards.
AGTCTGCTCGGCGCGCTCCGGCCCGAACACCGCCGTCTGCGTGACGCCGCCGGCTTCGATGCGGGCCAGGCCGCGATGCGTGGGGTCCATCTCAAAAAACAGGCCGTAACGTATTTTCAGCGTAGCGGCTGCCGCGCAATCACCGCCAAAACGGATCACCGCATAGGCGCCGTCGCTGTGCCGGTCAACCAGATGATCCGTCGCCTGCAAGACACATGCCCCCTCACCTGCAGCCACCTGCAAGCGTGCCAGGGCGTAAGAGGCGATGTCGTTATGGCGCGCCGAGAGTTCACCCCAGGTGATCTCGCCGTTGCCGTCGGCATCCAGCCCGATCGCATATTCCAGATCGCGCAGTGCGATATCCCACTGCCCATCGATACGACCGGTCTCGACTTTGACCGCAAGATAACTGTCACTCGGCTTGTGCGCCTGTGCCGCAGCGCTCAACACCGACAACAACAGCATGACCATCAGCCGTTTCACGGTTTGCCTCCGGCCAGCTTCTGCGCGAGAGAGGCGAGTTGCGGATCTTCGTGCCCGGACTGCGCCAGCCAGTCGAGGACCGGCTGGGCCGCGTCGCGACGACCCGCAGCCACTGCAGCTTCGAGCAGGATGCGCGCATCGTAAGGCTCCCGCTGGATCACCCAGTTCTCGACGGCCAGTTGCAGTGCACGCGCCTTGTTGCCCTCCACCGCAAGCTGGAACCGCGACTCTTCCTGCCGGTGCAGGGTATCGCCGCGCATCGCGGCCGCGGCAAAGCGTTCACGCAGCGTCTGCGCATACGTCTTGAATTCCGGAATCTTCAACACCTGCGCCGCCAGTGTCAGCCGCAGCAGCAGCACATCGGATCGCACCCAGTCACGCAGCAGTGCCACCGCCTCGGCAGGACGCCCCTGATCAATCAGGAAATCGCCGTAATTCGACAACAGGTACTGGCTGGTGATGTTCAGCGCCAGCGCGCGACGGTAATACGCCTCGGCATCAGCCGTCCGTCCGAGACGGGTCGCCAGATCGGCCAGCCTGGTCAGCAGCCACAGCTGCCCCTCAGGACTGCCGCCGGCATGACGGGCCAGCAAATCGGCGAGCTGGCGTTCGGCTTTTGCCGCCTGCCCGGTCTGACCGTCGATATAAGCCAGGCAACTGGCCCAGTAAAGTTCCTTTTCCCGTGCGCGCATCGTTTCGCAATCACGCCGCGCAGCAGCGTAGTCGGCGAGCACAGTCAGCACTGCGGATCGGCCGCTCAGCGTGTCGTAATGGCCGGGATCGCGCTGCAGCGCTTTGGCGAACAATTCCAGCGCCGG
>JBIIZE010000042.1:0-10340 GCA_044346435.1 Burkholderiales bacterium | reverse complement strand
CGAAGGAACCGTTCTCGTCAAAGGTGATGGCCGGCAGTTCCGGCGGCAGCAGGTGGCGGTAGGCCGATTCGCAGAACGCCAGCTTCGCGCCGGCATCGCCGGCGATGTAGCGCACGGTCTCGGCGGCAAGCTTGATGTTGACCGGCACCGGGATCACGCCGGCGCGCATCGCACCGAGCAATGTGGCGACAAACTCGACGCGATTCAGCGACAGGATGCAGATGCGGTCACCGGCTTTGAGGCCGCGGCGGACCAGTCCGCGTGCAACGGCATCGGCCTGGGCGTCGAGAGCGGCAAAGCTGTGCTCCCTCAGCGACCCCGGGTCGCGCAGGTCGACCAGCGCAGTCCGCGTGCTGCCGGCATGCGCGCTGAACGGGGTTCCCAGATTGCCCGGGTAACCCCGCGGTTCAGGACGGGGTACAGCCATGGTTTTCCGATCAGGGGGTGATGATGACTTTGCCGAAGACTTCGCGGTCTTCGATCAGCTTCAGGCCCTGTGCGGCTTTTTCCAGCGGCAGGACTTCGTCGATCACCGGCTTCATCTTGCCTTCCTGGATCAGTTCCATCAGCGCTTTCAGGTTGTCGTCGTAGAAGCTGTTCGAGCCGACGACCTGGAGTTCGAAGCTCCAGATGTAGCGCAGGTCTTCCTTCGGATCGTAGCCGGCGGTTGCGCCGCAGACCAGGATCTTGCCGCCGCGTTTGACGCATTTCAGCGAGGGCGCCCAGGTGTCGCCGCCGGTGAAGTTGATGACAACGTCGACGCCGCCTTCATAGTTGCGGCGCTGCGGTTTGCCGAATTTTTCGACGGCCCACTTCGAGAAATCGGTTTCCTTGTAGTTGATCACGTGATCGGAGCCCAGATCCTTGAGGCGCTGGATCTTGTCGGCGCTGGAGGCGCAGGCAATGACTTCCGCGCCGAGCATCTTGGCGAGCAGCACGCAACCGGTACCGACGCCGCCGCTGGCGCCGAGCACCAGAACCTTGTCGCCCTTCTTGATGGTGTTGTGGGTGATGATCATGCGGTGCGCGGTGCCATAGGCCACGGGCAGGGAAGCCGCCTGTTCGAAACTGACGTTATCCGGCATCTTGATCAGCTGGTCAGCGGCCACCAGGCATTTTTCGGCAAGGCCGCCGTGCATCATTTCGCCCATCAGGCCTTTTTTCTTGTTCAGCGGGTTGACCAGCACGCGGTCGCCGGCTTTCCAGCCCGAAACGCCGGCGCCGACTTCGAGGATTTCACCGGCCAGGTCGAGGCCGATGATCATCGGGAACGGCACCTTGATGCCGGGCATGCCGCGGACGGTGAAAACATCATGGTAATTAAATGAGGTCGCTTTAACCCGGATAACAACATGGCCTTCGCAGACCGTGGGATCGGGGAAATCGGTCACGTATTCCAGTTTATCGAGACCGCCGTGTTCGCGAAGGACGACTGCTTTCATTGCATTTCTCCGTTGGGTGATATTGGTGAGGCTGTGCCGCTTGCAAGCGCGGAGGGCGCTTCGGCAACAGTGTAATTATGAATCCTGATCGGCAATTCGCCTAACCTAAAACTCGGTTGACGTCAGTGGCAATGCGTGATCCACCGACGCCGTAAACATGGATGGAAACCGCTACATCCCCTGTGGTGTTGCCGATGCGGTGAACGCCGGCCAGGTCGGCATCAAAACTCAGTGTCCCGGGTTCGCGCACCAGGGTCTGCAGCGGACGGGGCGGCGCATTGTTGCCGGCTGATTCGTAAAAAGTTTCGAAGACGGTGCCGCTGTAGACCGCGACGCCACACCAGGTGTGGTGTCCATGGATGGGGCTCTGCTGGCCGCTGCCCCAGGCGATCGCGACGATGGTGTAACGATCTCCGGGATCGGCGTAAACCACATGCCGGGCGTAATGGTCATGGCTGGCGCGTTGCATTTCCGGGGAAAGCCAGGGCCCTGCAGCAAGCGCCTCGCCGAGTGCATCAGTGACGGATTGAGCAAGCTCCTGACGGGGGGCGGCTACGGCAGCGTCAAGGCGGTTAATCAGTTGTTGAAGGGGCGCTTGCATGGTCATGCGTCTGCGGTGATTGCAAAATTCATCACGGCGTTGCTGTTCATGATGGCTTTGAGCACCATGTTGCGGGCAGCTTCAATCTGCTCGCGACAGATCTGTTCAGCGGTGGCGCCGTCGCCTCGGACCAGTGCACGAAGCAGTGTGCGGTGTTCGTGCTGCATTTCCTGTGACCGGTTACGGACGCCGAGGCCCAGATGGAGCAGGCGTGTCATTTCATCGAGCAATTGATCGATGGAATGCACAAGGCGGGTGTTGCCTGCGGCCTGTGCAATTGCCACATGAAATTCCTTGTTGGCCTCGAGAAAGCGCGCAATGCTTTTGGGTTCGTCGGACTGGTAGCCCGCGCGGCAGATTTCGTCCAATACGCGCAGACGCTTGGCGTCGACGCGCCCCGCTGCGAGCCTGGCGGCGGGAGGTTCGAGAAGAAGGCGCAGTTCGAAAACGTCCTGTATGTCTTTTAAAGTGACCGGTGTCACCATGTAACCGCGACGCGGAATGGCACGTACCAGGCCGTCGTGGGCCAGTCGCGACAGCGCCATGCGCACCGGAGCCTTGCCCAGTTTGTACTGGGCGCACAGCTGGGCTTCGGAGATTTCGCTGCCCGGCGCGAACATGCAGCAGATGATGTCGTGCTTCACGCGTTCATACGCGCGGTCGCTGAGCAGGGGCATGGTTTTGATTGTGGCAGCCATTACGTGAAATCTTAGAAGCTGATCTCTGACATGTCAACGGAGTTGTTGGTTGCTGCTTAAAGAAGTTTCTGCCCTTGTGCTGCGGCCGATGTCCCGGGTTCAAGACCGCATCGTGAAAACCTGCCTTGCGCCCTGATGCCGCACTCACCACAATGCCGGTATACCTTCTCAATCAAGTTTTCCCTGAAAAGACCGGTCGTGATGAAAGCTGTTGCCATGCCCGGCCCCTGGATGGTCGTTGCCGTTGCGACCGTCGCCCAGATGATTGTGGCGATGTCCAATATCCTGCTGCCCACAATTGCGCCGAAATTGGCCGAGGCGCTGGGCGTCAGTCCCATTCTGATCGGTTATCAGGTGAGCCTGACATTCGGCGTGGCGACGCTGGCGACGATGATCGGCGGCAGTGTCGTTCTTCGTTATGGTGCGGCTCGTGCCACGCAGTTGGCCATCCTTTGCTGCGGTCTGGGCCTGCTGTTGTTTGCGGTGCCTGATGTTGTGGCGATTGCGCTGGGGTCGGCGGCTATCGGCATGGGTATGGGACTGATCAATCCGGCTGCAGCCCACATATTGGTCACCTACACCCCGCCCGAAAGACGCAACATCATGTTTTCGATCAAGCAGACCGGTGTTCCGGTCGGCGGGGTCATTACCGCGCTGACGGCGCCCGGCATAGCGGTGCACTTCGGTTACCGCTGGTCCTTGCTGGTGGTGGGGGTGCTCATTGTCGGCCTGGTGATTTTCATGCAGCGGTACCGTGCGCAATGGGACAGTGACTCGCGTGGCAACGGCGGCGGCGAAAAGTCTGCATTTGGCGGCGTGCCCCTGGTCTGGCAGCGGCGCAGCCTGCGCTGGATTTCACTGGTGGCGATGATTTTTTCCGGCATTCAGCGCATCGTCCTCAGCTTCACGGTGATTTATCTGGTGGCTGAAGGCGGGCTGGGTCTGGTTGAAGCGGGGGTCATGTTGTCAGTAGTTCAAGTGGGTGGTTCGGCATCGCGGATCTGCTGGGGCTGGCTCGCCGATCGACTCGGCAGCAGTCTGACCGTGCTGATGATTATCTGTGTGGTGACTTTTGCCTCGACACTGACGCTGGTGTACTTCGATCCCGGCTGGAACCGCGCTTTGATATATCTGTTGTTTTTTGTCATAGGCGCAACGGCAGTAGGCTGGAACGGCGTGTTCCACGCTGAAGCGGCGCGACTCAGTCCCCAGGGAATGGCCAGTGTGGTCGCAGCGGGAACCACGTTTTTTGTGTTTGCCGGCGTGCTGATCGGTCCGGCAGCGTTTGCGGCGGCTTACGGCGGTATCGGCAGTTACAGCCAGACTTTCCTGCTGGTTCCGGGGGTGGCTCTGCTCGCCCTTGGCGGGCTGGTACTGGGGCGGCGGGCTGCGTCGCACAGCCGGAGCAGGTCATGAGCACGGTGGTGCCGCAGACGCCGGTTCCGTCTGCCCCCTTGCAGCCATTGGTATCGGTGGTTGTGATGGCGACAACGGCGGCGCAGATCGCTTCAGCGATGGGCATCGCCATTTTTCCGGTGATGGCGCCGCAACTTGCGCGCATGCTGGACGTTGATGCCTCCTACGTCGGTTACCAGATCAGCCTGCTCTTCGGTGCGGCAATGCTGGCCTCCGGTTATGTCGGTACCGTAGTGCTGCGTTGGGGCGCCTGCCGGACCATGCAGGTTGCCTTGTGGCTGTCTGCTGCGGGGATAGCCGCCGCATTGGCGGGTCAGTTATGGGTGATGCCTCTGGCTGCGGTCTGCATTGGCGCCAGCAACGCGCTGGCGGCCGCCGGCGCCGCGCATTTGCTGTTCCGCTTCAGTCCTCCGCGGCATCGCAACCTGATTTTTTCCATCAAGCAGACCGGGGTGCCGCTGGGCTGGGCAACCATTGCGCTGGTCGCGCCGACATTGACCCTTTCTTTCGGCTGGCGCATGCCCTTGCTGGTGATACTGGCCTATGCGGTGGCCACGGCGTTGTTGCTGGAGCGCTGGCGTCTTGTCTGGGACGATGATCGTGATCCTCATTCTGCCGGTCGCACCCATCTTCTGACCGGTGTCTTCGTGTTGTGGCGATATCCGACGCTGCGTTATCTTGGTATTGCGGCTTTCTTTTTTTCGCTGGTGCAGCTTTGTGTCGGTACTTTTACCGTCAATCTGCTAGTGCATGACGTCGGTTACAGCCTCGTTGCCGCCGGTGTGATGTTGTCACTGGTGCAGGTCGCCGGCATGGCCGGACGCCTGTCGTTCGGCTGGCTGGCGGATCGCAGCGGACACGCAATTGCAATACTGATCCTGACCAGTATTGCTGCAGCGGTGGGCTGCATGGTCAGCGTGTTCATTTCGACCGATTGGCCGACGGTTGTGCTGGCGCTGTTTTACGTGCTGTTCGGTGTCGTGGCCTACGGCTGGAACGGTGTCATGCACGCACAGATCGCGCGGCTCAGTCCTCCGGGCATGGTCAGTGTGGCAACGGGGGGCGTGATGGTGTGGATTTTTGCCGGCATTCTGATCGGACCGGCGCTGTTTGCCGCAGCGTATCGAAGTGTCGGCAGTTATACCTTGATGTTCGGTTATCTGGCCGCAGGCGCGCTGGTCAGCGCGACGCTGGCGGCATTCGCCGTGCGTGCGGATCGAAGGTCATGAACTCCAAAGAGGGGGGCTATCCGTCGCGTACGGTTGCTGCAGTGGTTGCGGCGACGACCGCTGCTCAGGTCGCCGGTGCCATGGGTGCGGCGGTTTTTCCGGTGATCGCCCCTGAACTGGCGCGCGATCTCGGCATGGAAGCTTCCCTGATCGGGTATCAGATGAGTGTGATTTTCGGTGCGGCGATGCTCGGATCGATGCTGTTTACATGGATGGTTTCGCGATATGGCGGTTGCCGCACCACGCAGGTTGGCATGGCCTGCTGCGTGCTGGGCATGGCGGTTGCCCTGCACGGCAGCGTATGGTCGCTGCTTGTCGCTTCGGTATTTATCGGTGCTGCAATGAGCATCAACCTGCCGGCGGCGGCGCATCTGTTGTTCCGTTTCAGTCCGCCGCAGCATCGTAATTTCATTTTTTCACTGAAGCAGACCGGTGTGCCGCTGGCCTGGGCACTGATGGCAATGATCGCTCCGGCTGTCACCTTGACCTGGGGGTGGCGCTGGGCGCTGGTCCTGGTGTTTGCATCATCGCTGATTACATTGCTGGCAATGCAGATTCCGCGCCGCAGCTGGGATGATGACCGGCGCCCCGATCTGCCGGTTCAGGCGCGCGTATTCGATGGCGTACTGCTGGTGTGGCGCATGCCGGCCTTGCGCTGGTTGGGCGTTGCGGCGTTCTGTCTCGCCTTCATCCAGTTGTGCGTCAGCACGTTTACCGTGGTGATGCTGGTTGGCGAGGGTGGCTATACGCTGGTCGAGGCGGGGTTGATGCTTTCAGTGGCGCAGATATTCGGCGTGCTTGGCCGTATTGCCTGGGGCTGGCTGGCAGACCGCAGCGGCGACTGTATGGCTGCCCTGCAATATCTGACGCTGGGGTCCGTAGCCTGTTGCGCAACAGTTTTTTTTCTGGCTCCGGGCTGGCCGGTGTGGCTGACTGCGCTGCTTTATGCCGTATTCGGCGCGACGGCGATCGGCTGGAACGGGCTTTATACCGCAGAGGTGGCGCGGCGCAGCCCGCCGGGTCAGGTCAGTCTGGTAACCGGTGGTGCGATGGTGTGGAACTTTGCCGGGATTCTGACGGGGCCGACCGCGTTCACGCTGTTTTATAAGGAAATCGGCAGCTATACAACGACGTTCGGCGCAGTGATCGTGATTGCCGTGCTGACACTGTTTGCGCTCCATGCAGGCCGGCTCGCGATGCGCGAAGGACGTTGAACCATGGAATCCCTGTCTGTCTGGCAACTGCTGTTTTGTGCTTTTGTGGTGACATTGGCTTTCGCGGTTCGTGGAGGTACCGGATTCGGTGGCGGGGCTATTGCCGTGCCTTTGCTGGCGCTGGTGTTCCCCCTTCAGGTCACCGTGCCTGTGGTCACCGTCCTCAATATGCTGTCTTCGATCGGGCATGGCATTGCCGACTGGAAGCATATTTTCTGGCGGGCCATATGGCGCATCATGCCGGGCAGCCTGCTCGGGGTGTTGATCGGACTTTATTTTCTCGGTTCATTTGATGCCAAACCTCTGAGTCGCGCGCTGGGAGTTTTTGTCGTCCTGTATGCGCTGTACATGATGCTGCTGGCCGGTCGCGAGTTGACTGTGCCGAAACGCTGGCTTCCGGCGGTAGCAGTGCTGACCAGTACTTCCGCCGGGTTTATCGGCGCCTTGTTCGGCGGAGCGGCGGGGCCGCTTTACGTGATTTACCTCAATGCCTTGCGGTTGGGGCGGGATGCATTCCGGGTGACGATTACCTCGATCATGCTCGTACAGGGCGTGACACGCATGGCGGGGTATGCGGTGCTGGGGCTTTACGACAGCAACGTCCTGATGCTTCTTGCGGCCGCATTGCCGACCATGTTGCTCGGGTCATGGCTTGGCGCAAGACTGGTACGCCGCTTCAATGCGGCCTGGTTCAATCGTGCGATCGGCGTGGTGCTGCTGGCCAGCGGCTGCGCTTTGCTGGTCAAGTGAAAAATGACTGATCTGGGCTACGCGCAGTTCGCCTGGCTGGCTTTTGTCATTTTCTTTGCATTTGCAGTGCGCGGCATGTCGGGGTTTGGCGCCGGCATGATCGCGGTGCCACTGCTGGCTTTTGTTATTCCGCTGCAGTTGGCCGTACCGTTGTGCAGCCTGCTGGTCTTTGTGCTGTTCGTCATTTTGCTGATCCGTGACCACGGGCAGGTGATCTGGCCGGAGCTCTGGCTGCTGGTTCCGCCGACCATCATTGGTGCATTGCTTGGACTGTGGCTGTTTGCCGTGCTCGACAACCGGATGCTGGTGCTGATGCTCGGCAGCTTTCTGGTGTTGTACTCGCTGTATATGCTGACCGTCAGCATCCTGGGGTTGCCCCAACTGCGCTGCTCGACGCGATGGTCATGGCCCGCAGGATTTTTCGGCAGTTTTTTTGACACGCTGTTCGGCGGCGGGGGCGGGACGCTGGTGGTGATTTATGTCAACGCCCGCGGTGTGACCCGTGCCGGATTCCGGGCGACGGTGGCCGCTTTGTGGTTTTTCGAGATGATCGCGCGGATCGGCGGTTATGCCTGGTCCGGCTTCTATGACCGGACAGCGCTGCTGCTGTTTGTGGCGCTTTTACCGCTGATGTGGATTGGCACGGTGGTGGGTGAACGACTCGGTGACAAGGTCAACAGCGAGACGTTTTCCAGGGTGCTGGCGGTGATGCTGCTGGCCAGCGGGCTCAGCCTGCTGGCGAAGTAGGGCTGATGGGGATCAGCGCAGGAAAATGACGACGGGGAAAACCGAAACCGCAAGCGCCAGTACCAGCCACTCCAGATTTTTGCGCTTCAACCAGCCGGTGAAGTGGAGAATCAGCACGACAATCGCGATCGCATAAAAAGCGTAAAACGCCATTTGCATTACCCCCCTGTTATTTGTGCGCAGGATAACCGAATTCGCCGATAGCCGCTATTGCGGCGTGTTTGTTGCGTGACGTGAGACTTGGGGTATTTGATCAGGCGCAATTCAAATTCATCAGTGGAAATCGGATGTTGCGCCGTAGTTTTTATATCGATGAAATGATTCCAGTGACGGGATTTTCGAGTGTGGGTCTGATGCCGTTCCGGGGCAGGTTAAACCATCAAATTTGTGCATTTAATTGCATATTTAACCGGCTGCTGATGCGGTTTCGAAGCTCGCGGCAATGGCCTTGCGAGGCCACCGGCAAGAGACGAATTTTTGTAAGTCATTGTTATTAAATAATATTTATAGAATTTCGGTTGTATGCTTTGTCACCAAGTGCTTGCGTGCTGTTTTTAAGAACGAGTCGCAAGTCATGTTGCCAATTGACTGATTATCAGCGCAAAATCAAGGCTCTCCTCGGCAGCACCTTATGAATGCAAGTTCGTGCAGGAGGTTGTGTGGCGCGCATCGCGGTGTTCAATCAGAAAGGCGGCGTCGGCAAGACGACGACGACGCTGAATCTTGCCGGACTGCTCACGCGTCGGGGCGATGACCCGCTGGTGATCGATCTGGATCCGCAGGCCCACCTGACCGCCGTCTGTGGTGTGGTCGTGCCGCGAGCCGATGCCAGCCTTTACGGCCTTTATGCGCACGGTGCGCCCTTGTCGGCGCTGACCTGCGCGACGCGCAATGGCTGGAAACTGGTGCCTTCACATCTCGAACTGTCCAAGGTGGATACCCAGTTCGGCAAAGGACCTGCTGCGTTGAATCGCCTGTCGCTCGCGCTGGAGCGTGAGCCGGTGACACGTCCCGTGCTGATGGATTCCTGCCCGATGCTGGGCGTGCTGTCACTGAGCAGCGTTTTTGCGGCTGACGGCGTGCTGATTCCGATCTCGGCGGATTATCTGGCGATGAAGGGTGCGTTGCAGATGGAACGCACGCTCAAGGCGCTGGAACATGTGCTGAAACGGCGGGTGCCGCGTCGATACCTGGTCACGCGTTACGACGCGCGGCGGCGCATGGCAGTCGACATCGATCGTCAGTTGCGTGAGCGTTATGGCGAAGAAGTCTGCGCCACGCGCATTGCCGAGAACGTCAGTCTTGCCGAAAGTCCGGCCAGCAGCCAGGATGTGTTTGAGCACGCACCGACGAGCCGCGGCGCTCAGCATTACACCGAATTGCTGGAGGAACTGGTAGCTGAAGGATTCCTGCATGCGGCAGCAAGCAATACCCGTCCTGCCGTTCGCACCGCGCCGCCCGGTGCACGTACTGCTCTTGCGCTTGAGCAGCAATCGGTCCTGAGGCAGCAGGTGGTGGCCGGCCTGAAGCTGGTGCATAACCGGCAATCGGGAACCTGAGTTTCAGGTGGCACGGCGCCGGCGCCGTGCGATCAGCTTTGTTCGTCCTGCTTGCTGATCAGGGAAATCATGCTTTCGAGGTCGACGCCGTCACCGCGGTTGCCCGCCGCGATCTCGTTGCATTCAAGGATTTCACAGTGCTGGTAAATCTGGCGTATGCGGATCTCGGCGTCTTCGCGGTTGCGCGCCTGCACCGCCAGGTTTTCCACTGTCATCCCGCCGCGGGTTCTGATGCGGAATCCGTATTTCGTCATCTCGGCCATGCGCACCCCCGTAGTTTCGGGTTTCAGGAAGGGTCGGGCTTCAGCTCACTGCGGAAACGTTTGAAGTTCTGCACGTAGTGCTCGGCGATGCGGTTGATGCGGGTGATTTCCTCGGGGGAGAGTTGGCGCACCACCTTGCCGGGCATGCCCAGAACCATCGAACCGTCGGGGATTTCCTTACCTTCGCCGATGAAGGCGCGGGCGCCGATCAGGCAATTCTTGCCGATCTTTGCGCCATTGAGGATCACCGCGCCGATGCCGACCAGGCTGCCTTCGCCGATGGTGCAGCCGTGCAGCATTGCCATGTGGCCGACGCTGACGTTTTTCTCCAGTGTCAGCGGAAAGCCCGGGTCGGCATGCAGCACCGAGCCGTCCTGCACCTGCGAGTTTTCACCGATGGTGATCAACTCGTTGTCGCTGC
>JBIIZE010000325.1:0-3291 GCA_044346435.1 Burkholderiales bacterium | reverse complement strand
CGTACGCATTTTTCACTGGCTGCTCGCGGCCAGCTTTGTCGGCGCCTTTGCCACAGGAGACTCTGAACGCTGGCGCGACATTCACATCATGCTCGGCTACACGATGCTGGTGCTGATCGTCTTCCGGGTCATCTGGGGCTTCATCGGTTCGCGTTATGCGCGTTTCGGTGCCTTTGCTTTTGGCCCGGCCCGGGTCATCGCCTACCTGCGCTCCCTGCTCAGCGCTAAGCCGGAACATCACGTCGGCCACAACCCGGCAGGCAGCTGGGCGATCTATCTGCTGCTGGGTCTGTCACTTACTGCAGGTGTCACCGGGTATGCCACGCTGAACGAACTCGGCGGCGAATGGCTGGAAGAATTACATGAAGGCGCGGCCAATGCGATGCTCGCCGTAGTGCTGGTACATATCGCCGGAGTCATCGCCAGCAGCCTGCGCCATCACGAAAATTTGGTCAGGGGCATGATCACCGGACGCAAAATCGGTGCTGTTGCCGACGGCATCCGCAAACCCCACCGCATCGTTGCGACCGTGCTGCTGGCGGGCGTCATCGGATTCTGGGTCATCGGCAAGCCGTACATCATGCCCGCCGCAACCGATGTTGCTTCAGTGCGGGCTGATACAGATCATGAAAACGCGCATTAGAGACGCTAGACTGTCCTTATGCGAATCCTGCTGGTCGAAGACGATGAATTGCTCGGCGACGGCGTCGAGGCCGGCCTGAAACAGGCTGGCTACGCGGTTGACTGGGTACATGAAGGGGTTGCCGCTGAATTGGCGTTGCGCAACGGCGGTTATGACGCCGTTATCCTCGACCTCGGCTTGCCGCGCAAATCGGGACTCGAGGTTCTGGCGCAGGCGCGGCGCGCCGGGAACCGGGTGCCGGTACTGATTCTGACCGCAAGGGACACCGTCGACGACCGCGTCAAAGGGCTGGACGCCGGCGCGGATGATTACCTGGTCAAACCCTTCGATCTTCACGAACTGACCGCTCGCGTGCGCGCCTTGATCCGCCGGGCGCACGACGCACCGGCGCCGGTTATCCGCATTGGCGGCATTGAGCTCGATCCGGCAGCGCGAACCGTGTTTTATGAAGGCAGGGCGCTGGACCTGCCTGCCCGCGAGTTCGGCCTGCTGCATGCGTTGCTGCTCAACGCGGGGCGCGTATTGACCCGGGAGCAGTTGGGAGATGCACTCTACGGTTGGGGTGAAGAAGTCGAAAGCAATGCGCTGGATGTGCATATCCATCACCTGCGCCGCAAGCTCGCACCCGATGTCATCCGCACTGTGCGCGGCGTCGGCTACATGATCGCCAGGAGCTGAGATGACGCAGGGCAGCTATTCGCTGAAGCAGCGCCTGGTCATCGTACTGCTCGTGTTCATCGCCGCGATCTGGTCGGGCATCGTGGTTTACAGCTATCTCGACATCCGTCACGAAGCCGAGGAACTGCTGGACGCGCATCTCGCGCAGTCGGCAGCGCTGATTCTGGCGCAGGCGGGGCATGATCTTGAGGAAATCGAAGTGGAGCACGCACCGCAGTTCAAGGAGGGCAGCCGCGTCGCCTTCCAGCTCTGGGAGCGCGGCGAAAAACTGCGGCTGCATTCGAGCAATGCGCCGAACACGCGATTATCGACCGTCACCACCGGCTTCAGCGACTCGCTTGTCGAAGGCAAGGAATGGCGCGTCTTCAGTGCCTGGACACGCAATCATGAAAATCTCGTTCAGGTCGCCGAGCGTATTGAAGCGCGTCACGACATCACGCACACCCTGACCCTCAACCTGTTGCTGCCGCTGCTGATTGCACTGCCGCTGCTGGGACTGCTGGTCTGGATCGCTGTCGCCCAGGCACTGAACCCGCTGGCCCGGCTCGGCAATGAAGTCGCGCGGCGCGAAGCCGCGAACCTGGAGCCCTTGCAACCGCAGGGCGCACCGCTCGAAATCATGCCGCTGATCGACAATCTGAATACCTTGTTCGCGCGCGTAGCCAGACTGATTGAACATGAGCGCCGCTTCACCGCCGACGCTGCGCACGAGTTGCGCACACCGCTGGCTGCATTGATGATGCAGGCACAGGTTGCCCGCGCTGCAACCGGCGATGTCGAGCGCAACCATGCGCTGGACAACGTCATCGCCGGCTGTGGCCGCGCCGCGCGCATCGTCGATCAGATGCTGACACTGGCGCGGCTGGAGCCCGATGACGCCGTCGGACATCGCCAAATGTTCGATCTGCGCGCCCTCGCCCAAAGCGTGATCGCCGACATTGCGCCATCGGCCCTGCAGCGCAACCTCGACATTGAACTGGAAGACGGTGATGAGACCCCTGTTGCAGGCAACAACGATCTGATCCGGATCGCCTTGCGCAATCTTGTTGATAACGCAATTCGCTACAGCCCCGACGGCAGCCGCATCGAGGTTTCCGTGTCAGCGGTAGACGGCAGCGCGCACGTTCGAATCATTGATCAGGGGCCTGGAATTTCAGCTGAAGATCACAAAAAAGTTGGACAACGCTTTTATCGGGTGCCGGGCAATGCGGCGGCGGGTAGCGGCCTTGGCCTGTCGATTACGCGACGTATTGCCGACCTTCATGGTGGTGCGCTGGAACTGCGGCCCAATCCCGTCAGCCGCGGGCTGACAGCCGAACTGCGTTTACCCCTGCCGTCTGCAGCAAGCTAGCCCGGTTTTTTGGGCGCGGCCGCACTGAAGCGGACGATCAATTCCGTCGGCAGTTTGTTGCGCAACTCAACCGCCTGGTCATCCAGCCGCGCCAGCAGGTGATTGGCCGCGTAAACGCCCATCTCCGCCGTCGGGAAACGCACAGTGGTCAGCGCCGGCGTGATCAACGACGCCATTTCCATATCATCAAAGCCGGTAATCGACATATCGTCCGGCACCTTGAGGCCCCGGGCATGGCACTCGGCAATCGCACCAATCGCCAGCACGTCATTGCCGCAGATCACCGCCGTCGGGGACTCGTTACCCTTGAGCACTTCGCGCAAACCCTCGCGCCCGCCGCTATGGGTGTACGGCTTTTCGATCACTGCGCCGGGCGACAGTACGATGCCGCGCGCCGACAGCGCCTCACGCACGCCGGCCAGCCGTTCCTGCGCCCGTTCGTTATGCGCCGTAATGCCTGAGATCATCGCAAAGCGGCGGTGCCCGAGATCCAGCAGGTGATTGGCGATACACATCCCCGCCGCGCGATTGTCGAAACCGACGCAGGGATGGTTGCCGCTTTCATCAAAGGCCCAGGTCAGCACATAGGGCAGATTGTGTGATTCGAGCATGCGGTAGA
>JBIIZE010000324.1:0-3297 GCA_044346435.1 Burkholderiales bacterium | reverse complement strand
TACGAAAGATTCTGCACCATATGCCACCTGCCCGGCGCTCACGGAGCCCCGAAAGTTGGCGATCGCGAAGCCTGGACACAACGGCTTCGCTCCGGAATGAATCCCGTCTATCGAAACACCATGGAAGGAATTCCCAACTCCGCAATGCTGGCCAAAGGCGGTCAGGCCGCGTTATCTGAAGCCGAATTGCGGGCCATAGTCGATTACATGATCGCCGCCACGGCGCTGCCGGCCTCCGTATTGAATGATGCCCGGCGCTACGACCGGCTGGGACTCAGCGATCGCGACTTCATCCGTCACGACGTCAGCCGCGACGGTTATCTGTCACGCCAGGAAGTCAGCGCCGATCCGGTCATGCTGAAGGGATTTTCCCGTTTCGATACCAACAAGGACGGCCGGCTCAGTGAAACCGAATACCGCAATGCAGAGGCCGCTCTGGAACAGGAGCGTATTGCCGTCAACGTTGATGACAGTGAACTGCGCACGGCAATCAGCAAGGCGCTGGCCACGGTCAGGGGCCTGGAGATCAAGGATGTAAAAATCGAGATCACTTCAGGCGCGCTGGTCATGTCCGGAATGGTGAGTCACGCCAGTCTCGCCATCCAGGCGCGGGACGCCGTAAAGCGGGTTCCGGGACTGAAAAGCATTCAGAACCATCTGGCTTCCGGCGACCAGATGGGCTGGGATTAGGAGGCCGGATCCCGCGCGATCGGCAGTTCGAAATAAAACGTCGAACCCTGCCCCTCGGCCGAATCAAAATCAATCGTGCCGTTCATGTGTTCGATCAGTGCCTTGCTGATCGCCAGCCCAAGTCCGGTGCCGCCCTTGCGCCGGGTATTGGAGTTATCAGCCCGCTCAAACCGCTGAAAGATCTGGCTGCGGAAGTTGTCTGGAATGCCCGGACCGTGATCGCGCACATTGACCCTGACCTTCCCGTTACAGGCAAGCGCGCTGACCTCCACTTCGGCCTGCGGGGGTGAGAACTTTGCGGCGTTTGAAATCAGGTTGGTCAACACCTGCATCAGCCGGTCCGCATCCGCCGCCACCCTGAATTCGTCGCCCGGCAGCAGTTTGAGCTTCACGTTATGAATGTCGGCATACGGCGTATTCATCCGCACCGCCTTTTCGAGCAATTCGCGCAAGTTCATCGGTCGCAGAATAATGGTCATCTGCCCGGAACCGATCTTCTCGATATCCAGAACATCATTGATCAGTGCCGCCAGCCGGTCGCTGTTCTGCGAGGCCATATCGATAAAGCTGGCGACTTCGGGATCGAGGTTTTCCGCGGTCTCCCGGATCAGACTGAGCGACCCGATGATCGCCGTCAGCGGCGTGCGCAGTTCGTGGCTGACCGTTGCAATGAACTCGTTTTTTACCCGCTCGACTTCCTTGCCGGCAGTGATGTCCGCATTGGTTCCGACCAGCCGCAAAGCCTTGCCCTGCGCATCACGCTCGGTCACTTTGGCGCGACTCAGTATCCAGCGCCATTCCCCCTGACGATTGCGCACCCGATGCTGAACCTCGTAAAAGCGCACATGCCCCTTGAGCACCTGCTCCAGGTTTTCCTGCAAGCGCTGCACGTCATCGCCATGCACCATCTCGTTGAGTGCCTGAATCGTAGTGACCGTCTCCACTTTCTCACCACCCATCATCAGGCCCCACTGCTCACTCAGACGCACTTCGCCGGAACGGATATCCCAGTCAAACAAGGCCAGATTGGATCCCTCCAGCGCCAGGCCCAGACGTTCCCGGCTTTTCAGCAGGGCTTCGGTGTATTGCCGACGCTCGGTCACATCCTCGGCGACGCCGACGTAGCCGGCAAAACGGTCGTCCTCGAGAATGACTGCGGCCATGAAACTGACCCAGAGCTCCGAGCCACCCGGATGGCGCAGCCGGTAAGTGGCTGAAATCTCCGGTGACTGCCTTGCAATCGCCGTCTCCCACGCCACGATTGCCGAATTGCGATCATCAGGATGCAGCGCATCGAGCCAGCCCTTGCCCAACAGTGCATCAACCGGCAGACCGGATAGCGCTTCGAAGCGGGGATTGGCGTAAACCATCACGCCTTTCTCATCGGAGCGGAAAATGCCCAGCGGCGACGCATCGCTGATCGCCTGCCATTCCGCCTCGCGGCGCCTCACCTCACGCGTCATCTTCTGCGCAATGCCAACCGCGCGGGTCCTGGTATTCCACAGCGACCACAGCATCGCCAAAAGCAGCAGGTGCATCGAACCACCACCCAGCAAAACCGTCCGCGCCGCACTGTAGTCGACATCCTCCTCAAAAGCCGGCGTGGAAATCATGCGCAGGTTAAAAGCCTGGCCGAGCACCGACAAATCAGAGCTCCATGCATAAAGGGGGACATGGCCGTCATCGGGCATGCTTGAAAACAGCAGGCCTGCGGGGTCTCCCGGGCGTCCGTCATACAACTCCAGTGCGATCCCTTGCCACAGCCTTTGACCGATCAGCCGCCGCATCAGGTCACCAACCCGGAAATGACCGAATACAAATCCATTGATTGCGCGTTGCCGCTGCTCTGCCGTATCAATGGCGAGCCCCTTGCGATAGATCGGGGCGTACATCACCAGACCGGGCTGCACGATTTCGCCAATTTCCTGGGCCAGCCTGACCTTCCCCGACAACACAGGACTGCCAGACCGGATGGCCCTGTCGATTGCAATACGCCGCATCGGATCGGTATAAGCGTCAAAACCATAAGCGCGAAGATTGCGACCGCTTAACGGCTCTATGTATTTCACCAGCACATAGGTGTCGCGCTCACCCGGCGGATTAATGGTGTAACCGGATTGACCCTCGCTGCGCATCCGGGCCATGAAGGCACCGAGTTCATCATTGCGCAAAAATGCCGAATAACCGATGCCCTGGATGCCCGGATAATAAATTTCGAGTTTCAGGTTTTCGTAATACTCACGCCATCCTTCACGATCCACCGATCCGGATGCGGAAATAAAACCCGCCGCTCCACGCAGCACCTGCTCGTAATCCAGCGCTCGCCCGAGAATGGCGTCACGAATCTGCGCCGAGCGTGTTTCAAAGCGCGCTCGCGCAGCATTTTCAGCCTTGTCAATTTCGGCATTCCATGCCTGGGCCACAAGAAATGCCGGCAGCAGTATTGCGGTAAGAATGGCAATTCCGTTGTACAGGGGTTCCCTGAACATGCCGAAATTGACTCTGCCTGGTTTCATGGCAATGCTACTCCAGCGGATTCATGGGGGACTGCCCTGCCGACCGGCACTGAGACCCGGTTCGCTGCAAAAATAATTCTGGTCAGGATGC
>JBIIZE010000022.1:0-12534 GCA_044346435.1 Burkholderiales bacterium | reverse complement strand
TGCCTGTGACTGGATCATCGCGTCCGACCGTGCTGTTTTCGGACAGCCGGAAGTCAATCTGGGCATCCCGCCGGGATTCGGCGGCACCCAGCGCCTGAGCCGGCTGGTTGGGCGTGCGCGGGCGCTGGAACTGGTGACAACGGCGCGACAGGTCAAAGCCGATGAGGCCTTTGCGATCGGTCTGGTGACACGCGTGGTTGCGGCTGCCGAATTGCGCGAGGCGGGAATGGTTGTTGCGCGCAGCATTGCGGCCAAAGGTCCGGTCGCGGTGCGTTTGGCCAAGCAGGCCGTGCAACACGGCCAGGACCTGGACCTGGCCAATGCCTGTGTTTTCGAGACCAGCCAGTTTGCCTTGGCCTTTGCGACAGCAGACCAGAAGGAAGGCATGCGCGCGTTTGTCGAAAAACGCGCGCCCCGGTTCCGCGGCGAATAACGTCGCATCGGCTCAGCATATTGCTGCGGTGCATCACCGCATTTGCCCCGGATTGCGGGCGATATTGCGCCGGAGATTTTCAGGGCTGAAGTTATAATTACTCATCCCATCTCCATGCCGATTCGGGCACCATAAGCGCCCGATTGTCTTGAGAAAAACTGCCCCAAAAAGGTATTACCCATGGACATGAATGACCTCCAGCGAGATCTGGATCCCGAGGAGACCCGCGAGTGGATGGAAGCCCTTCAGTCGGTTCTCGAGCGGGAAGGCCCGGACCGCGCCAACTTCCTGCTCGAGCGTCTCGTCAATGAAGCGCGCCGTGCCGGCGCCTATATTCCGTATAACGCGAATACGGCATACCTGAATACCATTCCCCCGGAACGGGAAGAGCGATCAGCCGGTGACGCGGTGCTGGAAGAAAAGATCCGCGCACTGGTGCGCTGGAATGCCATGGCCACGGTCATTCGCGCGAACAAGGAATCCTCCGAGCTGGGCGGCCACATCGCCAGCTTCGCTTCCGCCGCGACGCTTTACGACATCGGCTTTAATCATTTTTTCCGTGCCGCCAACGAAAAATTCCTCGGCGACCTGGTGTACATCCAGGGGCATTCGGCCCCCGGCGTTTACGCCCGCGCCTATCTGGAAGGCCGCATCACTGAAGACCAGCTGAGCAATTTCCGTCAGGAAGTCGACGGCAAAGGCCTGTCTTCCTATCCGCATCCCTGGCTGATGCCGGATTTCTGGCAGTTCCCCACGGTATCCATGGGCCTGGGTCCGCTGATGGCGATTTACCAGGCGCGTTTCATGCGTTACCTGAAAGACCGCGGCCAGATCGAGGGCCAGGGCCGCAAGGTCTGGGCATTCATGGGCGACGGCGAGATGGACGAGCCGGAGTCGCTGGGTGCCATTTCGCTGGCCGGCCGCGAGAAACTCGACAACCTGGTGTTTGTCATCAACTGCAACCTGCAGCGTCTCGACGGTCCGGTGCGCGGCAACGGCAAGATCATTCAGGAACTCGAATCCGATTTCCGCGGCTCCGGCTGGAATGTGATCAAGGTGGTGTGGGGTTCGTACTGGGATCCGCTGCTGGCGAAGGACAAGTCGGGCATTCTGCTCAAGCGCATGGAAGAATGCGTCGACGGCGAATACCAGACCTTCAAGTCGCAGGACGGCGCCTTTGTGCGCAAGCATTTCTTCGGCAAGTATCCGGAACTCGCGGACCTGGTATCGAATATGTCCGATGACGATATCTGGCGCCTGAACCGCGGCGGCCATGATCCGCACAAGGTTTTCGCGGCCTACGCTGCAGCAATGAAACACACCGGTCAGCCGACGGTGATCCTGGCGAAGACCGTCAAGGGTTACGGCATGGGCGAGGCCGGCGAAGGCCAGAACATCACCCACCAGCAGAAAAAAATGGGGACGGCGTCGATCCGCGCCTTCCGCGACCGTTTCAGCGTGCCGATTCCGGATGACAAGCTGGAAGACGTGCCCTTCTACAAGCCCGCCGAAGATTCGCCGGAAATGAAATACCTGCGCGAACGCATTGCCGCGATGGGTGGTTCGCTGCCGTCGCGCAAGCGCAAGGTCGAGCCGCTGGAAGTGCCGGCCCTGTCGGCCTTCGAGGCGCAGCTGAAAAGCAGCGAGGACCGCGAATTTTCGACGACGATGGCTTTCGTGCGCATTCTCAACACGATCATCCGCGACAAGAAAATCGGTAAACGCGTAGTGCCGATCGTCCCCGATGAGTCGCGCACCTTCGGCATGGAAGGCATGTTCCGCCAGTTGGGCATTTATTCCCACGTCGGCCAGCTCTATACGCCGCAGGACGCCGACCAGCTGATGTTCTACAAGGAAGACAAGGGCGGCCAGATTCTGCAGGAAGGCATCAACGAAGCCGGCGCGATGTCGTCGTGGATTGCCGCAGCAACGTCATATGCGAACAACGCGCAGATGATGATCCCGTTCTACATTTTCTATTCGATGTTCGGTTTCCAGCGCATCGGCGATCTCGCATGGGCAGCGGGCGACCTGCGCGCGCGCGGCTTTCTGCTCGGCGGGACTGCCGGTCGTACCACGCTGAACGGTGAAGGCCTGCAGCATGAAGACGGTCACAGCCACATTCTCGCTTCGACCATTCCGAATTGCGTGACCTATGACCCGACCTTTGCCTACGAAGTCGCGGTGATCATCCAGGACGGCATGCGGCGGATGTATCAGGAACAGGAAGACGTGTTCTATTACATCACCGTGATGAACGAGAACTACACCCATCCGGCGATGCCTGCCGGTGCCGAAAAGGGCATTCTCAAGGGCATGTATCTGCTGTCGGAAGGCAAGGCCAAGAAAAACCAGCCCAAGGTGCAACTGCTCGGCAGCGGCACCATCCTGCGTGAAGTCATCGCCGGCGCCGAACTGCTGGAAAAGGATTTCGGCATCGCTGCCGACATCTGGAGCGTCACCAGCTTCAACGAACTGCGTCGCGACGGCCTTGATGTGCAGCGCTGGAACCTGCTGCATCCGGAAGCCGAGCCGCGCTTGAGCCATATTGAAAGCTGCCTGAACGATCGCAGCGGTCCGATTATCGCGGCAACCGACTACATGAAGATTTTTGCAGATCAGGTTCGCGCTTTCCTGCCGCGGCGCAATTTCACTGCGCTGGGCACCGACGGTTTCGGTCGTTCCGACACGCGCCGCAAGTTGCGCCAGTTCTTTGAGGTGGACCGCCGTTATGTCGCGGTAGCCGCGATGAAGGCGCTGGCCGACGAAGAAAAGCTGCCGCAGAAAACCGTTGCCGATGCCATTGTCAAATACGGCATCGATCCCGACAAACCGAATCCGGCAACCGTATAACGCAGGCGAGCTCCGCACATGGCAAACGCAATCGAAGTCAAAGTCCCGGATATCGGCGATTTCAAAAACATCCCGGTGATCGAGATCC
Organism: Burkholderiales bacterium; assembly: GCA_044346435.1. Lineage (GTDB taxonomy): Bacteria > Pseudomonadota > Gammaproteobacteria > Burkholderiales > SG8-41. The sequence continues at coordinate 9,160 of JBIIZE010000022.1, read as the reverse complement.
TGGTCAAACCCGGTGATACGGTCAGCGCAGAAGACCCGCTGGTGACGCTGGAGTCCGACAAAGCGACGATGGAAGTGCCGTCGCCGGCTGCAGGCGTCGTCAAGGAAATCCGCATCAAGGTTGGCGACAAGGTGTCGGAAGGTGCACTGGTGCTGATGCTCGAAGCCGGCGCTGATGCGCCGGCTGCAGCGGCCAAGGCTGCGCCCGCGCCTGCAGCGCCTGCTGCACCGGCACCGGCTCCTGTGCAGGCGGCCAAGCCTGCTCCCGCACCGGCTGCAATACCGGTGGCGGCGCCAGCGGTGGCCGCGGTAGATGAGGCGGGATTCGGCAAGGCCCACGCGAGCCCGTCGGTGCGCCGTTTTGCCCGCGAACTGGGTGTTGATCTGTCGCGCGTCAAGGGCTCCGGTCCCAAGGATCGCGTGGTCAAGGAAGACGTGCAGGCTTTTGTGAAATCGGAACTGTCGAAGCCACGCGGTGCTGAGGGCGGCGGTGGTCTGGGTTTCAACCTGCCGCCGATGCAGCCGGTCGATTTTTCGAAATTCGGGCCGGTCACCACGCAGCCGCTGTCGCGCATCAAGAAACTCTCGGGTGGATTCCTGCATCGCAACTGGGTCAGCATTCCACACGTCACGCAGCATGACGAGGCCGATATCACCGAGCTTGAAGCGTTCCGCAAGGCCCAGTCCGAAGAAGCCAAGAAAAGCGGGATCAAGTTCACGATGCTGGGCTTTTTGATGAAAGCCGCAGTTGTCGCGCTGAAACAGTTCCCGGAGTTCAACGCTTCGCTGTCGCCGGATGGCGAGAGTCTGGTGATGAAAAACTATTTTCACATCGGTGTTGCGGTCGACACTCCCGGTGGGCTGGTGGTTCCGGTGATCCGCGATGTTGACAAAAAAGGCTTGCTGGAAATCGCCAGGGAACTGGGCGACCTCAGCGGCCGCATGCGCAACGGCAAGATTTCACCGGCGGATCTGCAGGGCGGATGCTTCTCGATTTCCAGTCTTGGCGGCATTGGCGGCACGTTCTTCACGCCGATCATCAATGCGCCGGAAGTGGCCATTCTCGGCGTTGGCAAGGCAGTGATGAAACCGGTGTGGAACGGCAAGGAGTTCGTGCCGCGGCTGATGTTGCCGCTGTCGCTGTCGTACGACCACCGCGTCATCGATGGTGCGCTCGGCGCGCGTTTCAGCACCTACCTCACCACTGTATTGACCGATATCCGTAGGCTTGTGCTTTAGTGCCTGATCATGAGCGCCAGTTGAATACCCGGGCAACCGCAACCCTGCGCCACGACAGGCACTGAATGGCCGCCCCGATCGGTATTCTCGGCGGCACGTTTGACCCCATTCACTACGGTCATCTGCGGCTAGCCCAGGAAGTGGCGGACAAGCTGCGGCTGGCCGAAGTGCGTTTTATGCCCAGCGGCACCCCGCCGCATCGCTCATCGCCGGGCGCTCCCGCAGCAGACCGGCTGGCGATGGTGCAACTGGCGGTGACCGGCAACTCGCTGTTTACCGTCGATCCCCGTGAAACGCTGCGGTCCGGTCCGGGTTATACGGTCGATACCCTGACGGCGATGCGCGAAGAAGTCGGCGCCGGGCAATCGCTGGTGCTGTTGCTGGGTGCCGATGCTTTTCTGGAACTGGCGACCTGGAGCCGCTGGCATCAGCTGTTTACGCTGGCCCATGTCGCCGTGGCCTATCGCCCCGGCTTTCCGGTGGATACCTGGCAGTCGCGGATGCCGCAGCCGCTGGCGGCGGAATACAACAAACGGCTGATGCGCCAGCCGCTGGGCGTGCATACTGCACCGGCGGGCGGTATTGTCGTGGTGCCGATCGCCGCGCTGGATATTTCTGCAACGCTGATTCGTGACGCGATGCTGGCGGGGAGCAATCCGCGCTATCTGTTGCCGGAAGAAATAATCAAATATATTCAAGATCATGATTTATATACTGGACACTGATGGGACCTGAAAAACTTGCCAAGATCGCCGTTGCCGCCCTTGAAGATATCAAGGGTCGTGACATCGTCGTATTCAACGTCAAGAAAATGACGGCCTTGTTCGACAAGGTCATCATCGTCAGCGGCGATTCCAACCGGCAATTGCGCGCGCTGGCCAATAACGTCTGCGAAGAAGTCAAAAAGGCCGGCGGCAGCGTGTTGAGTACCGAAGGTGAACAGACCGGCGAGTGGGTGCTGGTCGATCTCGGCGCGGTGATTGTGCATGTGATGCAGCCGGCGATCCGGCAGTACTACAACCTTGAAGAAATCTGGGGCACGTCGCAGCCCAAGCCGCGAAAAACCGCAGTCCGCAAAACACCGGCGGGTAAAGCACCGGCGGGCAAAACAGCGAGCCGCGCCGCGAAGTGAAGCTGGCCATACTCGCGGTCGGTCATCGCATGCCGGCGTGGGTGAACGATGCGTTCAGCGAGTATGCGAAACGCATGCCGCGCGAAATGCCGCTGCAGCTGAAGGAACTCAAGCCCGCCCAGCGCAGCAATGCAACCGGCGATACCCCGCGGTGGTTGAAGACCGAGGCCGAACACATCGAGGCCGCGTTGCCCCAGGGAGTTCTGCGGGTCGTGCTGGATGAACGCGGTCGCAGTTTCCCGACGCGTACGCTGGCGGATCATCTTGAACGCTGGCGCAACGACGGCCGTGACATTGCCTTCATCATCGGCGGTGCCGATGGCCTGGAAGATTCGATCAAGTCACGCGCGGATTTGCTGTGGTCGCTGTCGCCGCTGACGCTGCCGCACGGGCTGGTCCGGGTGGTTCTGGCCGAGCAGCTGTACCGGGCGTCGTCGCTGCTCTCGGGCCATCCCTATCACCGCGACTGATCTGAGCAGAGGTACGTTCCGATGACCGACAGATCCATCTATCTGGCTTCACGAAGTCCGCGACGGCGCGAGCTGCTGCGTCAGATCGGCGTGAACTTTGAGCTTGTTCCGTTGCGCGAGGGGCCGGGCCGCAGTGCCGATATCGACGAGACGCCGCACGCCGGAGAGCGCGCCGATGACTATGTGCTCCGGGTGACCGGCGACAAGGCACGAGCCGCATCCAGAATCATTGCTGCGCGCCGCGTGGTAATGCGGCCGGTTCTGGCGGCAGACACCACTGTAGTCTGCGATGCCGACATTCTCGGCAAGCCCGCAACGGCGGATGAGGCGGCGGATATGATCGGTCGGCTGGCGGGGCGCATGCATCGTGTACTGACGGCGGTCGCGATTGCCGCGGCAGATCGCCTGGAGACACGGGTTTCGGAATCACAGGTCTGGTTCCGCTCCCTGGACGCTGCAGAAATTCGCCGTTATGTCGCCAGCGGCGAATCGCATGACAAGGCCGGCGGCTACGCGGTGCAGGGGCTGGCGGCGGCCTTTATCACCCGGATTGACGGCAGCTATTCCGGTATCATGGGGCTTCCCCTCGCAGAAACTGCGGAGCTGCTGCGCAGCTACGGCATAAGCATTCCCTGAGATTCGCCATGAGCGAAGACATACTGATCAACGTCACGCCGCAGGAAACCCGGGTCGCCGTCATCGAGCACGGCGTGACCCAGGAACTGCACATCGAGCGCGCTTCAGCGCGCGGTTTCGTCGGCAATATCTATATGGGCAAGGTGGTGCGCGTGCTGCCCGGCATGCAGTCCGCCTTTGTCGACATCGGCGGCGAACGCGCCGCGTTTCTGCACGTTGCCGATATCTGGGGCAACCGCGTCAACGGCGAACCGGGTTTGCCGATCGAACGGCTGCTCAACGAAGGGCAGAGCCTGATGGTGCAGGTGATCAAGGATCCGATCGGCACCAAGGGGGCACGGTTATCCACCCAGATCAGCATCGCCGGCCGGCTGCTGGTTTATCTGCCGCAGGAATCGCATATCGGCATTTCCCAGCGTATCGAAGACGAAGAAGAGCGCGTGCACCTGCGCGAGAAACTGCAGCAGCTGATGCCGCCCGATGAAAAAGGCGGATTCATCATCCGCACCATGGCTGAAGCCGCGTCCGACCGTGAACTCGCCTCCGACGTCGAATACCTGCGCAAACTCTGGCACGACATCCAGGCGCAGGCGCGCAAGGCCGCACCGCTGGCGCTGCTCTACCAGGATCTCAATCTCAGCCTGCGCGTGCTGCGTGATTTTGCGCATGAGGATACCGGGCGCATTTACGTCGATTCGAATGAAACGCATCAGGCGATGAGCCATTTCGCCCGGCAATTCACCCCGAACGTGGTGCCACGGCTGGCGCATTACCAGGGTGAGCGTCCGCTGTTCGACCTGCATAACGTCGAAGACGACATTGAACGCGCGCTGGCACGTCGGGTTGATCTTAAATCAGGCGGTTACCTGATCATCGACCAGACAGAAGCGTTGACCACGGTCGACGTCAACACCGGCGGCTTTGTCGGCGGCCGCACTTTTGACGACACCATATTCAAGACCAATCTCGAGGCGGCGCAGGTGATTGCCCGCCAGCTGCGCCTGCGCAACCTCGGCGGTATTGTCATCATCGATTTCATCGACATGGACACCGAAGAGCATCGCAATGCCGTGCTCAACGAATTCCGCAAGGCGCTGGCCCGTGACCGTACGCGGATGACCATCAACGGTTTCACCCAGCTCGGGTTGGTGGAAATGACACGCAAACGTACGCGCGAGAGTCTTGCCCACATCCTCTGCGAGTCCTGCCCGACCTGTGCCGGCCGCGGCGCCTTGAAGACAGCGCAGACCGTCTGTTATGAGGTGCTGCGCGAACTGCTGCGCGAATCGCGGCAGTTCGATGCGCGGGAATTCCGCATCCTTGCCTCGCAACAGGTGGTCGACATGTTTCTTGATGAGGAGTCGCACAATCTGGCGATGCTGTCAGACTTCATCGGCAAGCCGATTTCGCTGCAGGTGGAGTCGGCCTACAATCAGGAGCAGTTCGACATTGTCCTGATGTAACAAGCTCCGTTCAGTTTCAAGGCGAACCATGGCCCTACCCGCACCACCGCAGGTCCGTAACAATGCCTTGCCGCGCGCCAGCGCAGACCTGCGTCAGGTGGCCGAACAGATGTTCGCGCGGGCTGCGGGCGCACCGCTGGTTGGCGGCAATGCGGTTCGCGTGCTGCGTGATGCCGGCGAAAATTATCCCGCCTGGCTGTCGGCAATCGCGGCCGCCCGGCAATCCATCCTTTTTGAAAATTACATTCTTGCCGACGACCAGATCGGCCGGGAATTCGTCGCGGCAATGGCTGAACGTGCAAGGGCCGGTGTCGCCGTACGCCTGATTTATGACTGGATGGGCGCGCTGGGGGTCGGTACCCACCGGTTGCTGCAGCCGCTGATCGAGGCCGGCGGACAGGCCCGTTGTTTCAACAAACCGCGCTTCGACAGCCCTTTTGGCTGGCTGACGCGGGATCATCGCAAGATGGTCGCCGTTGACAGTGAGGTCGGTTATGTCACCGGTTTGTGTGTCAGCGACAAATGGTGCGGCGATGCGCAACGCGGCATCGCGCCCTGGCGCGATACCGGCATCGAAATCCGCGGGCCGGTCGTCGCCGACATTGAGAGGGCGTTTGCGCAGACCTGGGCCGCTACCGGAGAAGGCACGCTGGATGTGATGCCGGTGACTGCGCCGCCGGCGGGCGATGTCATGCTGCGTGTTCTCGCCTCGGAGCCGAATATCGCCGGGCTGTACCGCCTGGATCAGATGATTGCCGCGCTCGCACGGGAGACCCTGTGGCTGACCGATGCCTATTTTGTCGGCATTGCGCCTTATGTGCAGGCGTTGCGGGCTGCCGCGCATGATGGCGTTGATGTGCGGCTGCTGGTCCCCGGCACCAGCGACATCCCCTTCGTCGGCCAGGTTTCGCGTTCGGGTTACCGGCCGCTGCTCGAAGCCGGTATCCGCGTTTTCGAGTGGAACGGCGCCATGCTGCACGCGAAGACCGCGGTGGCCGACGGACGATGGGCACGTGTCGGGTCAACCAATCTGAACGTTGCCAGCTGGATCGGCAATTATGAGCTCGATATTGCCATCGAGGACCAGGCCTGCGCGGGCGTGATGCAACAGATGTATGAAGATGATCTCGGCAATGCCACTGAAATTGTGCTTGGTCCCAGGCACCGCGTCAGCCATTCCAGCCCGCGAGCGAGGCCGCGTCGAGTGGCCGGGTCAGGCGGTCATGCTTCACGTGCGGCAGCCGGTGCGCTGCGCATCGGCAATACCGTTGGCGCGGCGTTCAGCAATCGCCGCATGCTCGGACCGGCTGAATCCGGAATGATGCTCAGCGTCGCCTTGGGTTTTCTCGGATTTGCCGCCATCGCATTGTTGGAGCCGCTGGCGGTGACAGTGCCGCTGGCCTTGCTGGCCTTGTGGATCGGCCTGACGCTGCTGGTACGGGCCTGGCGGGTGCGCAAAGGCGGTTCCGAAGAAGACCGTTGAACGGTTGCGCTTATTCGCCGGCAAGGCAAGCGGCGCGAGCGGTGATCGCTGTGTCCGCGGGCTGAATTTCCACCACCTTGCGCCGCGAGGTTGCGCCGGAGCGGATTTTCAACGCCGAGCGCGGCAGATTCAATGTGCCCGCCAGCCAGGCGAGGAGTGCGGTGTTGGCCTTGTCATCGAGCGCCGGCGCGGCAATGCGCACTTTCAGCGCGTCGCCATGCAGACCGGCGGCGCCGGTGGATTTGGCATTGGGTTGAGCGTGGATCTGCAGCGTCAGGCGCGCGCTTTCGGCGTGAAAGCGCAGCCATTCGCCGTTCAACGCAGCAGGCGCAACGCGACGGATTCCAGCCATGCGATGGGCAGCATCAGCAGCAACTGGCAGGCCACCATCAGAAACAGCGGTGAAAGATCGACATTGCCGATCGGCGGAATGCGCCGGCGGAACATGCGCAGAAAAGGCCGGGTCATGGCATCGAGCAGCGGCGCAATCGGGCTGCCGGGATTGATCCAGGACAGCACCGCCTGCAGCAGTGTCGAAACAAGAACGATGTAGACCAGCATCTGCAGTACCGCAACCGCAGCCACCGCGGCAATGCCGACCAGCGCCATGCCGATTTCCGCGCCGAAGCGGAAACCGCGAACCTGCAGCACGATCAGCCATTCCAGCAGCTGCATCAGCCAGGCCAGCAGCAGCGTCGGCAGGTCGATGCCCCACAGGCCGGGCAGTACACGACGCGCAGGGCGCACCATGAAATCCGTCAGTGCATTGACAAAATCCGCGAGCGGATTGCGATAGGGTGCGCGCACCCACTGCAGATAAAAACGCAGCAGCAGCGTCAGCGTCAGCAGTCCGAATGCGACCTGCGCGATGAAAATCAGTGCATTGCCCAGCATGTTGTCCGGCGCTCCCAGTCCCTAATCCTTGCCCAGTTCGTCGCCGAGTTCGGCGGCGCGTTCAGCGGCGCCACGTACCGCACGCACAAATGCAGCCTTGATTGCCGCTTCATCAAGCATGCCGATCGCACGTTCCGTGGTGCCACCCTTGGAGGTGACACGGGCGCGCAGTGTGGCGGGATCGGCGCTGTCGGCCAGTGCCAGTTTGACCGCGCCTGCGAATGTGGCCAGCGCGCTCTGGCGCGCGGTTTCCGCGGGCAGGCCGAGTTCCAGCGCCGCCTGCTCCAGCGCTTCGATGAAATAAAACACATAGGCGGGTCCGCTGCCGGAAACCGCGGTCACTGCATCCAGATCGCGTTCGCTGCCGACCCAGAAGGTGGCGCCGACTGCGGCAAGAACGCGTTCCGCATCCTGCTTCTGGGTTTCGCTGACGCCCGGCATGGCGTGCAATCCGGTGATGCCGGCGGATACCAGCGCCGGCGTATTGGGCATGGCGCGCACGATACGGGCTGCAGGTCCCAGCCAGCGCGCGAGATCCACGCTGCGGATACCGGCGGCGATACTGATGATCAGTTTGCCTTCGATGACCGGTGCAAGACTGCGCGCGACGTCGCGCAATTGCTGCGGCTTGACGGCGAGCACGATGCAATCGGCGTTGCGTGCCGCCGCCACGCCGTCGGCCGAGGTGCGGATGCCGAACTGCTGCTCCAGCCGTTTCAGGGCTTCCGGCAGCACGTCGACGGCATGAATGGCGGCTGCCGGCCAGCTTTTGGCGATCAACCCGCCGATGATTGCGGCAGCCATATTGCCGCCGCCGATAAAAAGGATGTTCATGTGTTGAAGCAAAAGTTGAAGCAAAAACCGCGAAATGTGACCGTGATGTGAAGCGGATCCCCGAAAGCGGCCGCAAACCCGCTCGCGGCATTATACGGTTCAGGGGTCGCTTTTCACGGTTTTCCGCGAACCGAAAATGGCTGTGCCGATCCTGACCATGGTTGAACCCTCGGCGACAGCCGCTTCAAGATCGTCGGACATGCCCATCGACAGCGTATCCACGTTACGGTCGTCTGCCTGCAAAGCCTGTTGCAGGCTGCGCAACACTGCGAATCGGCGGCGCTGCAGGGCGCCATCGGGTGTCGGCTCCGGGATGGCCATCAACCCGCGCAGACGCAGCCGTGGCAGAGTGCGGATGGCCTCGGCCAGTGCGCGTTCTTCACCGGGAGCAACACCGCTTTTACTGGCTTCGCCGCTGATGTTGACCTGAATCAGCACGTTCAGCGGTGGCAGGTGGGGCGGCCGCGCCTCGTTGAGGCGGCGGGCGATTTTTTCCCGTTCAAGGCTGTGCACCCAGGCAAAGTGTTCGGCGATCGGGCGGGTCTTGTTGCTCTGGATTGGACCGATGAAATGCCATTCGATGTCGAAGTGCCCCAGAACGGCAATCTTGTCGAGGGCTTCCTGCACGAAATTCTCACCGAATGCGCGTTGTCCGGCCTGCCATGCCGCAGTTACTGCCGCAGCGTCGAATGTCTTGCTCACCGCAAGCAGTCGAACACCTTCCGGCGAACGATGTTCAGCCCCGGCAGCCTGCCGGATGCGCTCGTGTACGGCTTGCAAGTTCTCGGCGATTAAGGTCATAATTTCGGCGCGCTCAGAGGCTGGTCGGCGCATGTTCCAGCGCATGGGTGCGCGCAGACGGCACCTCGCTCAGCCCGCAGGGCAACACGTCCCAGGGAATTATAAATGGACATCTCCGAACTGCTGGCCTTCGTTGTCAAAAACAAGGCTTCCGACCTGCATTTGTCCTCCGGGCTGCCGCCGATGATCCGCGTGCACGGTGACATCCG
>JBIIZE010000320.1:0-3321 GCA_044346435.1 Burkholderiales bacterium | reverse complement strand
GCGGTGACAAAAAAGCCGAGGTTGCGCTTGACGATGCGGCGCTCGTCTTCGGTCAGGCCGTTCGGGTCTTTCCACAGCGCGATGTCGCGGCTCATCTGGATTTCCTGCGGCATCCAGTGGTTGGCACAGGCCGAGAGGTATTTGTCCCAGGCCCATTTGTATTTGAACGGCACCAGCTGGTTGACGTCGGTACTGCCGTTGATCACCCGTTTGTCGGAAACATTGACCCGGCGGAGTTCGACTTCCTCAGCCGGATTCTGCGCCGGTGCGCGATCCGCACCAACGGGTTGGCGAACGGCGCCGGTCGCGGCAGCCGAGCTATCTTCAAATTGCAGCATCTTCAGTCTCCTTTATTAGCGTTGTCGGTGGACACCTTCCAGGGCCGGCGACAGTTTCTTGATTGTTGTTAAGGGTGAATCCGTCGCACCGCCCGCAAAGCAAACTTCAACTGCTTTTACGTACTGCCGTCCCTGATTCCGCCCTGCAAATTCACTGTTACTGGCAAGCCTCGCACTCGGGATCGAGTATCGAACACACCTTGGGTTGTTCCTCCGTTGAAACACCGTCTGACGACACCGCGTTCAGCTGACCGGCACGGCCCGTCGATTTCTCCGTGGATGTCGCGCCCAGCGTGCGCAGGTAATACGTGGTCTTCAGACCACGCAGCCAGGCCAGCTTGTAGGTGTCATCCAGTTTCTTGCCCGAAGCCCCGGCCATGTAGATGTTCAGCGACTGCGACTGGTCGATCCACTTCTGGCGGCGTGCCGCGCACTCCACCAGCCAGCTCGCATCCACTTCAAACGCCGTGGCGTACAGAGCGCGGACGTCAGGCGGAACGCGGTCGATCTTCTCCAGCGAACCGTCGAAATACTTGAGATCCGCAACCATCACTTCGTCCCACAGGTTGAGTTTTTTCAGGTCGCGCACGAGGAACTCGTTGACCACCGTGAACTCGCCCGACAGGTTCGATTTGACGTAGAGATTCTGGTAGGTCGGCTCGATACACTGCGACAGGCCGGTGATGTTGGCGATGGTCGCCGTCGGCGCAATGGCAATGCAGTTCGAATTGCGGATGCCGACGCGCTGGATGCGGCTGCGCAGGGCGTTCCAGTCGAGCCGGGTGGACATGTCGCACTCGACATAACCGCCGCGCTCATCGGCCAGCACTTTCAGTGAATCCAGCGGCAGGATGCCGCGGTCCCACAGCGATCCCTTGAATGTCGAGTACGGGCCGCGTTCTTCCGCCAGATCCGACGACGCCGAATAGGCCGTGTAGGTCACCTGCTCCATCGAGCGGTCGGCAAATTCCACCGCTGCCGGCGAACCGTAGGGGATGCGCAGCATGTGCAGGCAGTCCTGGAAACCCATGATGCCGAGGCCGACCGGACGATGCTTGAAGTTGGAGTTGCGCGCCTTGTTGACGTTGTAGAAATTGAGGTCAATGACGTTGTCGAGCATGCGCATGCCGGTGCCGACCGTGCGCTTCAGCTTCTCCATGTCGAGCAGGCCGGTGGACAGATCCAGGTGCGCGGGCATATTGACCGACGCCAGATTGCAAACGGCGATTTCGTCAGGGCCGGTGTTCAGCGTGATCTCGGTGCACAGGTTGGAGCTGTGTACGACGCCGACGTGCTGCTGCGGCGAACGCAGGTTGCACGGGTCCTTGAAGGTGATCCAGGGATGCCCTGTTTCGAACAGCATGGTCAGCATCTTGCGCCACAGCTGCAGTGCGGGAACCTTCTTGAACAGCTTCATTTCACCGCTGGCGCACATCGCTTCGTATTCGACATAGGCTTTCTCGAAAGCCTTGCCGAATTTCTCGTGCAGATCCGGCACATCCGACGGTGAGAACAGCGTCCACTCACCGGCTTCCATCACGCGCTTCATGAACAGATCGGGAATCCAGTTCGACGTGTTCATGTCGTGGGTGCGGCGGCGGTCATCGCCGGTGTTTTTGCGCAGCTCGAGGAATTCCTCGATGTCCAGATGCCAGGTCTCCAGATACGAGCACACCGCACCTTTGCGCTTGCCGCCCTGGTTCACCGCAACGGCGGTGTCGTTGACCACCTTCAGGAACGGCACCACGCCCTGCGACTTGCCGTTGGTACCCTTGATATAGGCGCCGAGAGCGCGCACCGGCGTCCAGTCATTGCCGATGCCGCCGGCATACTTCTGCAGCATCGCGTTCTCCTTGATGGCTTCGTAGATGCCGTCGAGGTCGTCGGAAACGGTGGTCAGGTAGCAGCTGGCAAGCTGCGAGCGGCGTGTGCCGGAGTTGAACAGCGTCGGGGTCGAGCTCATCAGGTCGAAGCTCGACAGCACGTTGTAGAACTCGATTGCGCGCGCTTCACGCTGGCTTTCCGGCTCGTTCAGCGCGAGACCCATCGCTACGCGCATGAAAAACACCTGCGGCAGTTCGATGCGCTGGCCTTCGATGTGCAGGAAATAACGGTCGTAGAGGATCTGCAGGCCGAGATAGGTGAACTTGAGGTCACGCTGTGCATCCAGCGCGGCGCCCAGCGCCTTCATGTCGTAATGACCGAGGCGCTCATCGAGCAGCTCGGCCTTGATGCCCTTATGGATGAACTCCGGCAGGTAGGCGGCGTAACGCGTCGCCATTTCCTCCTGCGTGACTTCTTCACCCAGCGTTTCCAGACGCATCGTGTGCATCAGCAGACGGGCGGTGACATAGCTGTAGCCCGGATCCTGTTCGATCTGGCCGCGCGCGGCGAGAATCAGCGATTTGCGCACTTCGTCGATGGGCACGCCGTCGTAGAGGTCGCGCTGCATCGCATCGAGGATCGGCTGTGCACTGACATCGCGGCCCAGGCCGGCGCAAGCGCTTTCAACAAGGGCGGTAATACGTTCAACGTCGAGCGGACGGGTCACGCCGCCGTCGGTGACATTGATGACGTGTGCCTTTTGCGCAACGGCAGCCGGTTGCGCTTCACGCTGACGGGCACGTTCCTTTGAACGCTCTTCCCGGTAGAGCACATAGGCGCGGGCGACATGGTGTTCGCCGTTGCGCATCATCGCCAGTTCAACCTGGTCCTGGATGTCTTCGATGTGGAAGGTGCCGCCGGAGGGCTGACGGCGCATCAGGGCGTTGACCACGCTGTCCGTCAGCGCAGCAACCTGTTCGCGTACCCGCGCGGAGGCGGCGCCCTGCCCGCCATTGACGGCAATAAACGCCTTGGTCATGGCGATGGCGATCTTCGACGGCTCGAAACCGACAACCGCGCCGTTGCGGCGGATGATCTTGTATTGGGCATACACCGCCTCCCGGGCCGCGTCTTCGGTGGTGACAGTAATTTGGGGGTT
>JBIIZE010000319.1:0-3331 GCA_044346435.1 Burkholderiales bacterium | reverse complement strand
TGGTGGGGTGCAGGTCACTTGCGATGATAAAAGCGCAGGAGTCCGCCGAGCCATCAAGTCAACCCGTTCTTCTTGGTTTAGCGTCCTCAGCGAATGGCCGTCTCAACATTTCGAATCCAATTCTGAACCCCAAGTGCTCAATTCACTCAGCCCGCAATCCTTAGACGGTTTGCGATGTGGTATCTTCTGCTCCGCCAGTATCTTGACCTCCAACTCGCTCAGGCCGCGTTGAGGTCCCGCGAACCTTCAAGACCTCTCGATCAAAACTCTTGGGCGAAATCCTAAATACGCACGTTTAGGACTATCAGCACGGAATTCGAGGGCGATAGCGACTCGCAGTAAGCTGCGGCCACAGCCACACTCAGACGAGTTGTGCCAGTTGCACGGGTTCCAGATGACACCATTGGCCCATGGGCAGGCCCAGCGAATCCAGTGTGAGCTTACCGATCGCGCTGCGGCGCAATGAGACGCAGTGATTGCCGGCCGCGGCCAGCATGCGCTTCACCTGGTGATACTTGCCCTGGTCTATGCTGATCTCGAGTAGATGCGTGTCCAGCATGCGCACCTGCGCGGCGATGGGCCTGTCCTCGTCGATGAGCTTCACGCCCTCCTGCAACTGTGCCACCAGTTGCGGCGTCACCGCCTCAAAGAGTGTGGCCTCATAGGTTTTGCTTACATGCCGCTTCGGCGAGGACTGGGCGTGTATGAAGCCGCCGTCATCGGACAGCAGCAGCAGGCCGGTGGTGCCATGATCGAGGCGCCCTACAGGCTGGATATTGCGGTTGACGTATTCCTGGGGCAACAGAGTGAGGATGCCCGGATGGTGGCTGGGTTTGCGCGAACACTCGAAATCGGGAGGCTTGTGCAAGGCGATGTAGAGTTGCTGACGAAAAGTCCATTCTTTGCCGCCAACGCTGAAGACCAGGCCTTCGCAGGGCAGGTCTTCGTCGGAGTCAGTGATTAACCATCCCGCCACGCTGACCTGCCCATCCCAGATGAGCTGGCGGCACTGCTTGCGGCTGCCGAAGCCCTGGCTTTGAAGGATTTTTTCCAGAGTCATGCCACAGGCACCGATCCCGAGGGGCTGCTGCTGCGGTCCATGCCGGTGAAAAAGCGCTCCTGCAGGGACGTCAGTCCCAGTTGACAGAGCAGCGCATCAAGTTTTTCAGCGGCCCGCCGGCGCGGCACATCCTTGTTGAGGCTGGCGATGATGAGCTCGTTCTTCATGGAATGCTCCCAGCCCACCAGTTCGGTGACGGTCACCTGATAGCCGTGCGATTCCAGTTGCAGGCAGCGCAGCACATTGGTGATGTGGCTGCCGAATTCGCGGGTGTGGAGTGGATGGCGCCAGATTGCCGCCAGCGGCTCGCCGGACTGGAAAGGAGTCTTATTCTTGCGCAGCACGGCTGCAACTTCCGCCTGGCAACAGGGCGCCAGCACGATGAAGCGTGCCTTTGCCGACAGCGCGAACCGGATGGCGTCGTCGGTGGCGGTATCGCAGGCATGCAGGGCTGTAACGATGTCCACCCCGGCGGAAAGACCGGAGCTGGCCATGCTCGAAAAGGCCTGATCGACCTGCAGGTTAAGGAAGGACATGGCATCGAAGCCGAGTTGCGAAGCGAGCTCCCGGGACTTGAGTACCAGATCATCGCGGGATTCGATGCCCACGACCTGCGAGCCGGGCGCGAGTGATTTGAAAAACAGGTCATACAGAATGAAGCCGAGATAAGACTTTCCCGCGCCGCAATCCACGAGTCTGATATTGCCTTGCTCCTGCCTGATCTGCTGCAGCAACGGTTCGATGAATTGATACAGGTGATAAACCTGCTTCAGTTTTCGCCGGCTGTCCTGGTTGAGCCGGCCGTCGCGCGTAAGAATATGCAGTGCTTTCAGCAGCTCAATGGACTGGCCGGGGCGGATTTCTGGTTTATCTGGCATGGGTTGTTATTTTAGGGAATGCATAACCGACGACTCAAGCACGTCGTGAAAAATGACCTAAGCGATTCTGATTTTCTCCCGCAAGCCGTCAATGTCCGCACGCTCGCCCCGAACGCGGAAGAAAGCGCCCTCCGCATCGGCACGTTCCTCCAGCACGACACAATTGGCAAACAATTCGCCTCGCAAATGCTGCGCCGACCAGGGCAGGAACAACTCGGCCTTGACCAGACGACGGCTGAAAAAAGCACGGATCGACTTGCGCAGCTTGGCAACTGCATCCATGTCGACAGCACTCATCACAATGCATTTGGGGAATTGCGTGCGTAACGCTTTTGCGCGCTCAGCCTGCGCTTTCGCGTCACCGACCCGGTCGATCTTGTTGAATACACGCAGGCGCGGCACCTTGCCTGCATCAATCTCCTCAATCACCTTCTCGGTAACTGCGATCTGGCGCTCGAATCCCGGGTCGCTGGCATCAATCACGTGAAGAAGCAATGACGCTTCAGCGGCTTCTTCCAGTGTCGACTTGAACGAGGCCACCAGATCGTGCGGCAGGTTCTTGATGAAACCCACCGTATCGCTGACCAGCACGCGCGGCACGCCATCGGGCACCAGCGCACGTACCGTCGTGTCGAGTGTGGCAAACAGTTTG
Source organism: Burkholderiales bacterium (assembly GCA_044346435.1). Classification (GTDB taxonomy): domain Bacteria; phylum Pseudomonadota; class Gammaproteobacteria; order Burkholderiales; family SG8-41. Next base: position 741 of record JBIIZE010000319.1, on the reverse strand, counting down.
TTTGCGACCAGAACTTCGCTGCCGGTCAACGCACGCATCAGTGTGGACTTGCCGGCATTGGTATAGCCGATCAGCACCACACGCGCCAAACCCTGACTCTCCTGCCGCCGCGCGCGTTGCACCTGGCGCTCAAGGTCAAGGGCCGTGATTTCCTGCTTCAATTCGGCAATTCGGTCGCGGATCTTGGCGCGGTCCGCCTCACCTGCCCCTTCACCAGCCCCCCGACCGCCCACGCCGCTGCGTTGCCGGCCCTGGGGTCCGGCCAGTTTGGCCGCCTCACGCAGACGCGGCGCAAGGTAACGCAGACGCGCGATTTCCACCTGCGCACGGGCCGCGTTGGAACGCGCATGACGGTGGAATATTTCAAGAATGACCATCGTGCGGTCCAGCACATCGCAACCGATTTCGTTTTCGAGATTGCGGGCCTGCGATGGCGAAATTTCATGATCGACGAGCACAAATGCGGCACGACGGTTATCGGTCTCGGCCAGCGCCTTTGCAGCCTCGCGTGCGGCAACAGCCCCATGACGGGCGATACGTTTTTCAGCACGTTTTTCGGCGCGATGATCCGCGCCCTTCTCCGGATCATTTTCTGCAACGGACGCCGGATGCAGCTCTTCCGCGGAAGTTTCGTCAGCTTCGACCTCACCTTGCACAAATCGGCGCATTTCCTCGCGCTTGCCGACGCCCAGATAGGCCGTCGAATCGAAACTGCTGCGTTTTGGGTAAAAACCGAAACCA
>JBIIZE010000318.1:0-3336 GCA_044346435.1 Burkholderiales bacterium | reverse complement strand
AACCAAGGGTCAATGGCCAGCGCACGCCAACGCGGTCGGTGAGCTTGCCGGCATACAGCGCGAGCAGCATCGGGCACAGCGAATACAGCGCGACGATGATGCCCAGCATGATCTGCGGCGCGCCCAGCTCCAGCGCAAACAGCGACACCAGCACCTTGCTGCCGCGGAAGGCGCTCATGTTGAGCAGCACGGCAAACAGGACGAGGTAAATGGACAAGGTCGGCTCCGTCGATGCTTACGCGGCCACACGCCGGCGTGAGTACCAGTTGCCCGCGGCGATCACGCCGGCATTGATCCAGAACACCGGACCGATGCCGAAGGCCGCGCCAACCGCGCCGAATACCGTAGGCACGATCACATGCATGGAATTATTGATGGCGATGCGCAGCCCCAGCGATTCCCCTGAACGCCCGGACGGCGAATAGTTGTAGCAGAGCATCACCGTCAGCGGCTGGCCCAGGCCCATGCCGAGTCCCAGCGTGAAGCAGACTGCACCGAGCACGAAGGCGTTGCTGAAAAACGGCACCAGCACAAACATCGCTGCGGTCAGGAACAGGGCATACAGCAGCGTTTTCTCTTCGCCGTAGCGCGGCACCAGCAAGGGGATCAGTGCGCGCGACACAAAGGCCGCAACGGCCGCGGAACCCATGATCATGCCGATCGCCGACGCCGACAGCCCGACCTGGTGACCGTACAGCGGCAGATACAGCTGGAACAGGTCGATGCCGGTCATCACCACCGCGCTGGCGATCAGCACACGGCGCATGTCGGCATCGCCGAACAGATCCGACATGCGGTGTTCGGCGGGGCGCGGCTCCGGGCGGCGGTGCCGAGGCACGCGTTTGGCCATCACCATCAGTGTCACCGCGCCGGCAAGACTCAGCATACTGAGGAAAAGATAGGTTGCGACATGGCCGGCATGGTCAATCGAGAAGCCGGCAAACACCGGCCCGACAAAGTCCGCGACCGCGATCACCAGTGCATACAAATTGAAATTTTTGGTGCGTTCATCGCCATCACCCAGCGATCCGACCAGCGACTGCAACGCCACCTGACCGAGGATAAAACCGAAACCGGTGACCGCAGCGGCGACAAACAGCAGCGGCAGGCTGGGCATGAACCACGGCAGCACCACACCCAGCGTGCACACCGTCATGCCGGAGATGATCGGAATGCGCGCGCCGTAACGGTCGGCGATGCGCCCCGCATACACCGCGAGCAGCAGCGGAAACACGCCATAGGTCGACAGCAGCAGGCCGATATGCAGCGGGGAAGCGCCGAGTTCCAGCGCATACAGCGTGTTGAGCACGCGCGCGCCCTTGTAGGCGCTGTTCCACAGCAGCACCACCGCCATCAGCTGGTAAATGGTGATCAGGCGGGCCGCGGTTGCGGTGGGAGCGGCGGAGGATTCATCAGACATGGGAGGTGGTGATTTTACCGCAGCGGGTCACCACGCTCGCGATTAAGTCCATGAAGTAGAATCGGGGTTTCCCGTTTGAACACCATGGCTTTTCCCTCTCTCCGCGCCCTTCGTCACCGCAACTTCCGCCTGTTCCTCGCCGGACAGATTTTTGCGCTGATCGGCTACTGGATCCAGATCGTGGCGCAGAGCTGGCTGCTCTACAAATTGACCGGCTCGGCCACGCTGCTCGGCGTGCTGTCCTTCGCCAGCAGCCTGCCGATCCTGCTGCTCGCGCCGGTCGCCGGCTGGTGGGCAGACCGCTGCAATCTGCATCGCACGATGTTCGCCACCCAGTTGCTGGAACTGCTGCAGGCAGTGACCCTCGCCACGCTAGCGCTGACCGGCGTGCTGCAACCCTGGCACATCATTACCCTGGCAATGCTGATGGGTATCTTCGTCGCCGTCGAACTGCCGATCCGCCACGCCTATCTGCTGGAACTCGTTGAAGGCAAGGAAGACCTGCCCAACGCCATCGCCCTGACCTCATTGATGGCCAACAGCGGCCGTATGGTCGGCCCCGCGCTCGCCGGCATCCTGATCGGCGTGCTGAGCGAAGCGCACTGCTTCCTGATCAATGCCTTCACCTATATCGCGGTGGTGATCTCCTTCCTGCTGATCCGCGTTCGTGCGCAACCGCGCGAACCGTCGAAACAGGCGTTGCTCGCCGGTCTGCGTGAAGGTTTCGCCTACTGCTGGAACCTGCTGCCGATCCGCGCGCTGCTGATGACCCTGTCGGTGGTCGCCCTGCTCGCCACGCCGTACTCGACACTGATGCCGGTGATGGTGCGCGAAGTTTTCCATGGCGATTCCGAACTGATGGGCTTTCTGATGAGCGCCTCCGGCGGCGGCGCGATCTGCGGCACGCTGTACCTGGCCTCGCGCAAAAACGCGCGTGGTCTGGTCCGTCTGATCATCATCGCCGTGCTGGCGGCCGGCACCGCACTGGCGATCTTCCCGCACGCGCCTTCAGTGTGGATCGCCCTGCCACTGCTGTCCGTCGTCGGCTTCGGCATCCTGGTGACGTCCGTGTCGGTCAACACCATCCTGCAAACCATCGTCGACGACGACAAACGCGGCCGCGTGATGAGCCTCTACACGGCAGCCTTCCTCGGCATCATGCCCTTCGGCGCACTGACCGCCGGCGCGCTGGCAGACCTGATCGGCCCGCGGGCGACACTGACATTGGGGGGAATGTGCTGCGTGACTGCGGCGCTCGTTCTGGCGCGCAACCGGCACCGGTTACGGGAGCAGATTCGGCCGATTTACGAGAGATTGGGAATTGGGCAAAAATAAATCACGCCGTCAGAAGAGCATTGGAACCAAAAAAAACAAAACCCCGCTGCAGCGGGGTTTTGTTTTCCTAAACACTCATGGAGTCACATTCGGGTCTCACAAGACCTGCAGCAACGCCATCTGTTCGCTCTGATTCCGGGTCACCGCTGGAGCTCGATATCCCCGGGCTTCCAGGTCTTGTTGAACCACGGCTCGAGCGGTGCGTAGAGGCGCAGAATCATGAACCACCCCTTACCGGGAATCGTCTGCACCCAGTTGTTCTCCTGCCCCTTCGGGGCGCGCGGGCCAAAATAGACGTCCACGGATCCGTCTGCATTCGTCTTCAGCGCCTTGTCCTGACTGGACACGCTCGGGGACTTTTGATCCGTCTGGACCATCGAGCGGGTCTGGTTGTCATAAACGATGACCGACCAGAAATCCTTCACCGGCACGTTAGGTGGCAAACGCATCTTGTAAGTCTTACCACCGTCGAACGGGTTGCCCTTTGAGTCCTGAACTGCCCACGGATACTGTGACCCCCTGCCAACCATTTTCATTTCCATCGCCGGAGTCACACCGGTGGCGAAATAATAGTACTGGAT
>JBIIZE010000368.1:0-2955 GCA_044346435.1 Burkholderiales bacterium | reverse complement strand
ATGCGCTGGATGCATCAGTCCGGCGTGAATGACTTTGCGTTGATGTCCGACGTTTCCCGCGGTTTCCGCGAGCAGTTGTCGGCCTGCGCGGTAATCGAGGCGCCTCAGGTGTTGAAAGACACCACGGCACCGGACGGGACCCGCAAATGGCTTTTCGATGTCGGCACCGGTAATGCCATTGAAGCCGTCTATATTCCCGAAGGGGATGCGGACGATGAGCCGGCGACCGAAGGTGCGCCTGCGGCACGCCGTTATCGCGGCACGCTTTGTGTGTCCTCGCAGGCGGGCTGTGCGCTTGAATGTTCTTTTTGCTCGACTGGACGCCAGGGATTCAACCGCAACCTGACAACCGCTGAAATTGTCGGCCAGCTTTGGCATGCCAGCCGCAGCCTGTCAGCGGCGACTGGCATGGAGCGGCCGATCACCAATGTGGTGATGATGGGGATGGGCGAGCCGTTGGCGAATTTTGACAATGTGGTATCCGCGATGCAGCTGATGCTGGATGATCATGCCTACGGCATATCACGTCGCCGGTTGACTTTGTCCACCTCCGGAATTGTGCCGGCGATGGATCGTTTGCGTGATGCCTGTCCGGTGGCACTGGCGGTGTCCCTTCATGCACCCAACGATGCGCTGCGCAATGAACTGGTGCCGATCAATCGCAAATATCCGATCAAGGAACTGATGGCGGCTTGTGTGCGTTATATCGAAAAAGCGCCACGGGATTTCGTCACTTTCGAATACGTATTGCTCGCCGGCATCAATGACAGCGTTGCGCAGGCGCGCGAGCTGGTGCAGACGGTGAAGCCGGTGCCCTGCAAGATCAATCTGATCCCGTTTAATCCTTTCCCGGGTTCCGGTTATGAACGCTCTGCAGCCCCGGCCATTGCCGCGTTCCGGGACGTGCTTCATCAGGCCGGGCTGACGACGACGGTACGCAAAACGCGCGGCGATACCATTGATGCTGCCTGTGGCCAGCTGGCCGGGCAGGTGCTTGATAAAACCCGGCGCGTACAACGACGCCTGGAGGAGAGCAGAACATGATCCGCAAGGATAGTATGAAGTTTGCGAATCGCGGCAGTCTCGCCGGTTTGCTTTGTGTTGCCGCGTTGGTGGCGGGATGCGCCGGGGGAGGCGGGCAGGAGTCGTCCTCGGATCTTCAGCCTTCAGTGAACACCACTGGCAATGAAAGCGATGCACGTAATCGCGCAAGAATCCATACTGAACTCGCTGCCGGTTATTTTGAGCTTGGCAACATCGGGGTTGCGCTTGAGGAAGTGCGGATTGCCGAGCAGGCCGACCCGACTTATGCGCCGGTCTACAATGTTGCAGCCCTGGTTTATGCGGCCCTGAAGGATGACCGTCGCGCTGAAGAGAGTTTCAACCGTGCGCTTCGGCTGCTGCCTGCGGATCCCGACACCAACAACAATTACGGCATGTTTTTGTGTCAGCGAAAGCGTGAAGCCGAAGGCATCAAATACCTGCTGACCGCGGTTCAGAATCCGCTTTACCAGAATCCCGAGCGCTCGCTGGTCAATGCCGGTGTGTGTGCGCGTATGCGCGGCGATAACGCAGCTGCACAGGAATTTTTCCAGCGTGCGGTGTCGGTCCGGCCCAATCAGGCGCAGGCCCTGTACCAGCTTGCTGATCTTTCCTATGCTTCTGCCAATTACGCCGCCGCACAGGGTTATCTGCGACGTCTGGCACAAGCTGCGCAGGCAAACGCCGAAGTGTTATGGCTGGCGGTCCGGGTTGAACGTCGCATGGGCAATGCCAATGGTGAGGCCAGTTACGCGCAGCAATTACGCAAGAATTTTCCCGAATCCAAAGAGGCGGCCGCGCTGCAGGCGGGTCGGTTTGAATGAGCGAGGCCGATACACCGGTTGAGTCGGCGGTTGCCGTGACTGCGCCGGAACCTGCACTGCGCCCCGGCCGCGTTCTGTCCGAGGCCCGTTTGCGCCGAAATCAGACAGTCGCCGAGATCGCGCAGCAGCTCAAGCTGTCGGCGTCTCAGGTCGAGGCGCTGGAGGCTGACGATTATTCACGCCTGCCGGGACCGGTGTTCGTTCGTGGTTTTGTACGCAATTACGCCCGCCTGATGGATCTTGATGGCGAAGCGCTGGTGGCGGGGTTGACCATGCCTCTGGATCCGCTGGCGGCTGGCGCCGCGATCCCGCATTCGCACAACATCCCGTTTCCGGACGGACGCGGACCGCGCTGGCCGATTTACGCGATTTTGATAGCCGTTCTCGCCGGGGCAGTTGTGCTGTTCGAGTTTTTTTATGCTTCGCCCCCGGCCGCTGTGACCGTTGCACCTGCGCCGAAAAGCGAAGAGACCGCGCCTGTCGCCCCTGTTGTGGCACCCGCAGTGTTGCAGCCCCGGGTTGATGTTTCAGCAACAGCGGCAACTGCGCCGGTGGCGGAAGCTGCTCCCGCCCCGGTCGCGCCAGTGCCCGCACCAGCCCCGGCCGCAGCCCCTGTTCCGGCGCCCGCGGCAAAACCTGCAGGCGCTGCTGAATTGAAAATGGTTTTCGAGAGACAATCCTGGGTTGAGGTGCGTGATCGTGAAGATCGCATTGTGTTCTCCCAGCTCAATCCCGCAGGTGCCGTGCAGATCGTCCAGGGGGTGCCGCCGATGAATGTGGTGATTGGCAACGCCAGTGGCGTAAAGGTCACTTACAAAGGGCGTTCTGTTGATCTTGCGCCGCATACCAAGGTCGAAGTGGCGCGGTTTACTCTGGAGTGATGCATTGATGACGACGTGCCTCCCATCCCATGGCCCGGCGCCGCGCCGGCGTTGTACCGCAGTGACTGTCGGAAATGTCGTCGTCGGTGGCGGTGAACCGATCGTCGTGCAGTCGATGACGAATACCGATACGGCCGATATTGCAGGTACTGTCGAGCAGGTGGCGGCGCTGGCCCGCGCCGGTTCCGAAATCGTGCGGGTTACGGTAA
>JBIIZE010000317.1:0-3351 GCA_044346435.1 Burkholderiales bacterium | reverse complement strand
GAGCGTCTGGGTTAGCGGTCTTGATCTTGTGATGAATGAAACAGGGGGGATTGCAATGAAAACAATAATTTCCGGTGTCGTGTTGGTAGCAGCGGCTTCCGTTGCTGCGCCGGTGCTCGCACAGCCGTATCCGACCAAACCGATCCGGATGGTGGTGCCGTCGGCACCCGGCAGCGGTCCGGACCTGATTGCGCGTGTGGTGGCGCAGAAGTTGACGGAATCGCTGGGCCGTTCCGTGGTCACTGATCCGCGCCCCGGTGCCGGCGGCAGTCTCGGGGCAGAGATCGTGGCAAAGGCGCCGCCCGACGGTTACACGCTGATCATGGGAAGCGCCGGTTCGCACTCGGTGAATACGGCGCTGTATCCGAAGCTGCCGTATGACGCGCTGAAGGACTTTGCGCCGATTTCGCTGGTGACCACGGCGCCGAATATCCTGATTGTGCATCCGTCGCTGCCGGTGAAGTCGGTGAAGGATCTGGTCGCGCTGGCCAAAGCCAAGCCGGGAGAACTGACTTTCGGTTCCGGCGGTAACGGCAGCACGGCGCATCTGTCCGGTGAACTGTTCCGGGTGCTGGCCAAGGCGAACCTGGTGCATGTACCGTTCAAGGGCGCACCCGCTGCGGCGATCGGTGTGATGACCGGCGAGATTTCAATGGGCATCCTCAATCTGCCGCCGACGCTGCCGCATGTCCGCAGCGGCAAGCTGAAGGCGCTGGGTGTGAGTACGGCCACGCGTTCAGCGGCAGTGCCGGAGATTCCGACCATTGCCGAAGGGGGGCTGCCCGGTTATGAGGCGAGCACCTGGTATGCCTTGCTCGCGCCTGCTGGAACGCCGAATGACATCATCGCGCGTTTGAACAGTGAACTGGTCAAAGGCCTGCGCAGCGAAGACATGAAAAAGCGGATCGCGGCGGAAGGTGGTGACATTGTGGGTAGTACGCCCGAGGAGTTAACTGCAGTGATCAGGCGCGATATCGAGAAGTGGACCCGGGTGGTTGCAGCTTCCGGTGCGAAGGCGAATTGATGACGATCCGTAGCGGCGGTTCCGTTTTTGTCCGTGGGCTCACAGCGCTCGCGGTTTGTGTTGTTGCATTCAACAGCGGAGCCGCCATGGCGATCGAAGAACCGGCATTTGAACTGATCGAGAAGGCTGAACCCTATGAGATCCGGCTTTATCGCCCTTTCATCGTTGCTGAAACCGTCGTCGATGGCGATCTGGATGCGGCATCGAATGCGGGATTCCGGCTGATCGCCGATTACATTTTCGGCAACAACCTCGCGGTCGGCGGCAAGGCCGGCGACAAGACGAACGCAAAAATTGCGATGACCGCGCCGGTGGCTGCCGAGCCGGTCTCGGAAAAAATCGCGATGACAACTCCCGTGCTGGCCGAGCCGCAGGCGGCGGGGATGGATGCCTCGCGCTGGCGCATTCATTTTGTGATGCCAAGCCAGTATTCGCTGGCGACCCTGCCCAAGCCGGTGAATCCGGCCGTTCAGTTGCGTGCGGTGCCGGGGCAGCGGTTTGCGGTGCTGGTGTTCTCCGGGTTTGCCGGTGCAGAAAAAGTGCAGGCGAAGTCGGATGAACTGCTGGCGTGGGTGAGCCAGCGCGGTTTCAAAACGCGGGGCGTGGTGCAGTTGGCACGTTACAACCCGCCCTGGACCCTGCCGTTCTTCCGTCGCAATGAAGTGATGGTTGAGTTGCAGACGGCTGATAAAAAATAGTCAATAAAAACAATTAGTTATTGTTTCTTTTCGGGCTGAGCCGGTTTTGAGTGCCGGAGCCGGCAGGCGATGCCCCGCCCAAACGGATATTGCTGAGTGTGCAGTATTACGCTGGTGTGACTGCAGCAGGCCGCACACAATGCTTCTCCATAGGGGGAAGCATGGCGCGTCGCAGAATCAATTCCGTTGAAGACATCGTCGAACTCACGGCACAGGTGCCGTGGTGGGTCGCTGTGGTCGCAGCGATGGTGTCCGCGGTGGCGTTGTTCAGTGTCGCGCACGTCGCGCTGCCGGCGGCCCATGTGCCTGATTCGGCGCTGTCGGAAACCGCGGTGCCGGTACTGCGCGGTTTGACGCTGGCGGGGCTTTATCTGCTGCCGCTGCTGTTTCTGGCCATTGCTGCGCTTTCAGCGTGGCTGCATTACAAACACCGCCGGAACTACGCCGACATGTTTTCCGAGCGCGGGCGTTTTCTTTTACAGCATTTGTCGTGGCGTGAATTTGAAAACCTGGTCGCCGAGTTTTTCCGCCGCAAGGGTTTTTGTGTCGAGCAGCGCAGCGGGCGCATGCCGGAGGGCGGTGTTGATCTGGTCGCCAGCATCGGTGAAGACCGTTACCTGGTGCAGTGCAAACACTGGCGCGTGCAGCGCGTCGGCGTGGCGGTGGTGCGCGATCTGTGCCGCATTGCCGAGATGGAAGGTGCTGCGGGCATCTTTGTCGTGACTTCAGGGTCATTTACCGACGAGGCGCGCCGCTTCGTTGAACAAAACCGTATCGCCATCGAGCTGATCACCGGCGAACGTTTGCGCCAGATGATTCGCGGGCTCGACAGTCCGGTCTGAGGTTCGCACGGTTTGCGAGGCGTTGTTTTGATTCGCAGTGTTACTGCGAATTGTTGCCGCGCATTATTCCTGCGCATTATTCCTGATGAGCGAGGTAATGCGCGATCGCTGCAATGTCGGTGTCCGTTAACCGGGATGCCGCAGCATTCATGCTGTCGTCGATGCCTCGACGTTTGTTGTCGCGGTAAGCCTGCAGCGTTTTGCGCAGGTAGTCCTCACGCTGGCTGATGATTCGCGGGATCTGGCGATCGCCGGTATATCCTGGCATGTGACACTTCGCGCACTCATTCTTTATTGCATTCGCCGATCCCTCAGCGTAACGATCCGGGTCGCGTGTCCCCCGTTGGGGTGGCGGTTTCATGGCGGTGAAAAAAGCGGCAATGTCTGCAAGGTCCTGTTCGCTGTAGTCCTTGAGCATGTCGGCCATGTCAGGTACGTCGCGCACCTTTTTCTGGATCAGACCCAGTTGCAACAGAATGAATTCCTGTTGTTGGCCCGCGAGTGAAGGCATGCCGCTGAGTGGTCCGCGCCCCGGGCGACCGTGACAGCCCATGCACTCTTTTGCCCTGGTTGCGCCGCGCTCGGCGTTGCCGACTGCTTGCCCGTGAGCGAAGAGGCTGTTCAGCAGAAGCAGGAGCGGCAATGCAAACCATAGCAGCGCGCAGGCGGCTGTGCCTGCGGTCGGGCGATGGGTATGCATGTAACTCCTCCGGGATGGTGACGCTGAGCATTTGTTGTTTTTCTGCTGGCAACTTTAACCCAATTTCCAGCGGCTGCTGGGCTAAGA
>JBIIZE010000021.1:0-12691 GCA_044346435.1 Burkholderiales bacterium | reverse complement strand
CACCGGCAGCGCGACATCGGCCTCCAGCAGCGCCATCCGTACTTCGCGCAGCGCGTCCTGGGTATTGGCCTCGGTCAGCCGTGCTTCACCACGCAGCGTCTTGACGACGCGCGCCAGGCGGCCGGTCAGGTTATCGAACATGGCTTAAGAGGTGGCTTCAGGTAAACTGGATACATGCAGTCCATTTTACCGTATCTCGCCAGCGCCCTTCTGTATGCGGGCATGGCCGCCTACTTCTGGCGGCTGCACTGGTCACCAACGGCACGGGAAATATCTCCCGCGCGCAGTGTCGCCGAACGCGCATGTGTGCTGGCCACGCTGACGGTGCATGGCCTCGTGCTGTTCAGCGTCATGTTCGCCGGCAACACGCTGCGCATTGGTGTCGGCGATGCCATTTCCGCAATTCTCTGGCTTACCGTGCTGATTTACTGGCTGGGCAGTCTTTTTTACCGGCTGGAGGGTCTGCAAGCGCTGATTCTGCCGGTCGCCGCAGTGGCTGCTTTTCTGCCCGCCTTGCTGCCCGCGGCAAAACCGCTGCCGAATACCGAACTTCTCGCATTCAAACTGCATCTGGTGATGTCGATGGCGGCCTACAGCCTGTTTACCATCGCCTCACTGCACGTGCTGCTGATGGCAATGCTTGAGCGTCGACTGCACCTCGGCTCGCTGCCCGCCGGACTGCGCCGGCTGCCGCCGCTGCTGACCATGGAAAACCTGCTGTTCCGCATCATCTGGGCAGGCTTCATCATGCTGACGCTGACGCTGGTCAGCGGCGTGTTTTTTTCCGAAGAGGTCTTCGGCAAGGCTGCGCGGCTCAATCACAAAACCGTTTTCGGATTTGTATCCTGGACCGTGTTCGCCGCGCTGCTGCTGGGCCGCCATTTCCGCGGCTGGCGCGGCCGCGTTGCCGTTCGCTGGACACTCGCCGGATTCCTGCTGCTGGTACTCGCCTATCTCGGCAGCAAGTTCGTCCTGGAAGTACTGCTCGGCCGGATCTGACCGGACCGGCGTGAACGCCGGCTTCGTTTTCGAGGTGCACACATGGAAGTCCTGATACTCGCCTGCCTGATTCTGCTCAACGGCGCTTTCGCCATGTCCGAGGTTGCGCTGCTCACCGCGCGCCAGTCGAAACTCTCGACTCTCGCCCAGCGGGGGGACAAGCTGGCCGCGGCGGCGATCAAACTGAGTGCGGATCCGACACGTTTTCTGTCGACCGTACAGATCGGCATTACCTCAATCGGGCTGCTCAACGGCATTGTCGGCGAAGCCATTCTTGCCGAACCCTTCGCGGTATGGCTGCAGACCCAGGGCCTTGAGCACAAAACCGCAAACATCACTGCGACAGCGATCGTGGTCGTCGCAGTGACCTATATCTCCATCGTCGTCGGCGAAATCGTTCCCAAGCGGCTGGGCCAGCACAGCGCCGAAAACATTTCCCGATTTGTGGCGTGGCCGATGCGCGTGCTCGCCTGGGTGACCGCGCCATTCGTGCATCTGCTGACAAAATCCACCGACACCCTGCTCGGAATGGCACTCAGGGCCCTGCGGCTGCAGCCGCAGGAATCCGGTTCGCAGCCGCTGTCGATTGACGAGATCCGCACCATCGTTCTCGAATCGTCCAATGTGCTGCCGAAAAAACATGCATCCGTGCTGCTTAACCTGCTCGAACTCGGCGCCATCACCGTGGATGACGTGATGGTGCCGCGCAACCAGATTGAAAGCATCAACCTGGATTTGCCGATCGAGGAAATCACTGCGCAGCTCTCGACCGCCCACCACCGCCGGGTCGTCGCCTACCAGGACCAGTTCGACAACGTCGTCGGCACCTTGCGCGTGCGACATGCGCTGACGCTGATCCAGCGCGAGGAACTGACCTCCGAGAGCCTGCGCGACATGATCCGCGAGGCGCATTTTGTGCCCTCAGCAACACCGCTGCTCGCGCAGATCCAGAACTTCCAGGAACACGCCAACGGCGTCAGCCTGGTCGTCGATGAATACGGTGAAATCATGGGGCTGGTAACCCTGGAAGACATTCTTGAGGAAATCATCGGCGAGTTCACTACCCAATCGCCGCTGATGGCCCGCGGCCTGCATCCGCAGCCGGATGGCAGCTATGTCGTTGAGGGCGGAACACTGCTGCGCGAACTCAACCGCAAGCTGGGGTTCAGCTTCCCGCTGGACGGTCCAAAAACCCTGAACGGCCTGATCCTGGAACATATGCAGGACATACCGGAACCCAATACCAGCGTACGCATCGCCGGGCATCCGCTGGAAATTGTTCAAACCCAGGACCGGGTGATCAAAAGCGTCCGGGTATTACCCCCCGCCAAGTCCTGAGCCCCATCAAGCCGGTGTGTGTTTCTGCCTTTACAAAGGGGGCCAGTAAAGGCATCATTCCGTCAATAACCGCTCGTAACTTATTGGTTCCTTGAGAGATTTTGGAGGCTCACCATGGCCACAGCCGCTGCCGCACGTAAACCCGAGATCGTAGAAGTCACGTTCCGCTGGGTCGGGCAGGACCGCGCCGGAAAAACCGTACGCGGTGAAATGCAGGCCAGCGGCGAAGCGCAGGTCAACGCCGTATTGCGCCGCCAGGGCATCAAAGTCACCGAAGTCAAAAAACAGCGGCTCGGCAAAGGCGGATCTGTTTCCGAAAAGGACATCACGCTGTTCACCCGCCAGCTGGCGACCATGATGAAATCCGGCGTGCCCCTGCTCCAGGCTTTCGACATCGTCGGCAAAGGCCACGCCAACCCCGCCGTCGCGCGGCTGCTGATGACCATCAAGGCCGACGTTGAAACCGGCATGAACCTGAAACAGGCCTTCGAGAAACACCCGCTGCATTTCGACGCGCTGTTCTGCAACCTGGTCGGCGCCGGCGAAGCGGCCGGTATTCTGGAAAGCCTGCTTGACCGCCTGGCGACCTACAAGGAAAAAATTCTCGGCATCAAGGCCAAGATCAAATCGGCGCTGTTCTACCCGATTGCGATCATCGTGGTTGCGGTGGTGATCACGGCGATCATCATGATTTTCGTGATCCCGGCATTCAAGGAAGTATTCAAGAGTTTCGGTGCCGATCTGCCGACGCCGACGCTGATCGTGATGGCCATGTCTGACTTTGTTGTTGCCAACTGGTTCTTCCTGTTCACCACTTTAGGCGGCAGTATTTACGCGTTTTTCTGGACCTGGAAACGTTCCGTGAAAATGCAGATGTTCATGGACAAAGTGGTTTTAAAAATCCCTGTTTTCGGCGACTTGATCCGCAAATCATCGATCGCTCGCTGGACACGCACGCTAGCCACCATGTTTGCCGCTGGTGTGCCGCTGGTCGAGGCGCTGGGCTCCGTTGCCGGCGCATCGGGCAACTATGTGTATTACGTGGCGACGAAAAAAATCCAGTCTGAAGTCTCGACCGGATCGAGCCTGACCTCCTCGATGCAGGGCACCGAAGTATTTCCCAACATGGTGATCCAGATGGCCATGATCGGCGAAGAGGCCGGTTCACTGGATGCGATGTTGGGCAAAGTTGCCGACTTCTTCGAGCAGGAAGTGGATGACACCGTGGAAGCGCTGGCCAGCCTGATGGAACCGATGATCATGGTGGTGCTGGGTACGCTGATCGGCGGCATGGTGATCGCGATGTATCTGCCCATCTTCAAGCTGGGATCCGCCGTATAACTGCAACAACGACGGCGCCTGAACAGGCGCCGCTCCCTGTCCGGCGCGCTCCGACATCTTCGCGCCGGCTCACCCCTGAACTGCAGAGGCCGGCACCTTCATGATGAGTGTATTGTCGAATCCCCCCGTTTTCGCCGCCTGCGCTGCACTGCTCGGCCTCTGCGTCGGCAGCTTCCTGAATGTGGTGATCCACCGCCTGCCCAAAATGCTGGAACGGCAATGGCGTGCAGAATGCGCCGAGTTGTCCGGACAGGAAGCCGTGCCGGGTCCGCGCTACAACCTGGTCGTGCCGCGCTCCGCCTGTCCGTCCTGCGGGCACGCGATTTCAGCGATTGAAAACATACCGGTGCTGAGCTGGATCGCATTGGGGGGGAAATGTAAAGGCTGCAAGGCACCCATTTCGCGACGCTACCCCGCCGTCGAACTGCTCACCGGCGCGCTGTCCGGTTATATCGCCTGGCATTTCGGCTTCGGCGTAGCCGCCGCCGGCGCCCTGCTGTTCACCTGGGCAATGATCGCGCTGACTTTTATTGACCTCGACACTTTTTACCTGCCCGACAGCATCACGCTGCCGCTGCTGTGGCTGGGGCTGCTGTTCAACATCAACACCACCTATGTCAGCCTGTCATCAGCCGTCATCGGCGCTGCGGCCGGTTACCTCTCGCTGTGGTCGGTCTACTGGGCTTTCAAATGGGCTACCGGCAAAGAAGGCATGGGCTACGGCGACTTCAAACTGCTCGCCGCCATCGGGGCCTGGCTGGGCTGGACCATGCTGCCACTGACCATTCTGCTGTCATCACTGGTCGGCGCCGTCATCGGCATCATGCTGATCGTTTTTGCCGGCCGGGGGCGCAGCGTACCGATCCCCTTCGGTCCCTACCTCGCCATTGCCGGCATGATTGCACTTCTCCATGGACAGGCGCTGACCCGCGCCTACCTCGGCCCGCTCTGATGGTGTACTGCGTCGGCGTCACCGGCGGCATCGGTTCCGGAAAATCCAGCGCCGCAGCCCTGTTTGCCGAACTGGGCGCCGGGATTGTCGATACCGACGACATCGCTCACGAACTGACACGCCCGGGCGGGCGCGCCATGCCGGCAATCATCGCGGCCTTTGGTCCCGGCATTGCCGCTGCGGATGGCAGCCTCGACCGCGCAGCAATGCGTCAACTGGTATTTGCCGAGCCGGCTCAGCGCAAGGTGCTGGAAGGCATTCTCCATCCCCTGATCCGCGCCGAAGCCCGTGACCGGGTGAACCGTTCCGCGACCCCCTACGTCATGCTGGTCGTTCCGTTGCTGCTGGAAACCGGCGGTTACCCCGATCTGGTGCGGCGCGTCCTGGTAATCGACTGCGAGGAGTCGCTGCAGATCAGCCGCACGATGCAGCGCAGCTCGCTGACCGAGCAAGCCGTACGCGCGATCATGGCGGCGCAACTGCCGCGACAGCAGCGGCTCGCCCGCGCCAACGACGTATTGCTCAATAGCGGAGACCTGACGCAATTGCGCAGCGAGGTCTCCCGTCTGCATGAACGTTATCTGGCTCTGGCCGCAGCTCCTCGGACCCCGCAATGAACCACCCCATTAACCCTTTATTTTTTCTGGGTTTTGTCCGATACTCCGGCAACTGCATTCCTACCCAACCCCAACGGGCGCACCGGACGTGATTGTCTACGAGCATCCACTCAGCGAGCGCATTCGCACCCTGTTGCGCCTCGAGGATCTGTTCGAGCGTATCGACTACTTCGTCGGCAAGACCGACGGCGAAGAACACCATGTCGCGCTGCTGCTGATCTTCGAAATTCTTGAAGTCGCCAGCCGCGCAGACCTCAAATCCGACCTGCTGCAGGAGCTCGAACGCCAGAAACAGGTACTGGAAGCGCTGCGCGACAATCCGGATATTTCCGAAGAAGCCCTCGAAAACGTGTTGTGGCAAATTGACCAGTCTTCTTCACGGCTGTTTCAGGCATCCGGAAAAGTCGGCCAGGAGCTGCGTGAAAACGAGTGGCTGATGAGCATCAAGCAGCGCACTGCAATACCCGGCGGCGTCTGCGAATTTGATCTTCCTTCGTACCACTACTGGCTGCAGCAGGATACCGAAGTGCGTCGACATGATCTGCAGCAATGGCTCGCGCCTTTCCTGCCGACGCGTGATGCCATCGGCATCGTACTTCGCCTGCTCCGTGAAAGCGGCAAGACCACCGCGCAGATCGCTCAGCAGGGCGTTTATCAGCAGATGATGGCGGGACGCATGGCCCAGATGCTGCGCATCGGACTCCCCGGCGACTACGCCTGCGTGCCTGAAATCAGCGCCAATAAATACGCACTGAACATCCGCTTCACCACCCAGGAAGGCATGCAACGACCGAAGGCATCGGAAAGTGATGTCGAATTTGAACTGACTTTCTGTAACCTGTAGTTTCGTTTTTTATTGCCTAACGGCATCCCTGCACCCGCATCGGAGAACTGATCCGCGCCGACGGTTTCGTCATGCTCTGTCAGTTCCACAGCCTCGTGGACCGAGTAATGCGCACGTTGCAATCGCCACGCGCTTCCTCCACCACGATCTTGACGACGCGCTTTCGCTCTTCTTTCATCAGCGTCCAGAACCCACCCATGACGCCTGTGCAGAACACACCCTCGATGCGCAGGCCGTCGGTGACGCGGCGCCTGTAGCGACGCAGCCCCGCTTGGTCCGGCGCGGACGTGCAGTAATCGCGATCCACAACCCGGGTAACTACGGGCGCGAGGCAGCTTTGGCTTCCGACTTGCGGTAGTTCATCGCTTCCGGCCCGGCTTATCCATTTCAATTTTGAAGTCGAGCGTCCACGCGATCAACGAAACGGCAGCGAACCCGGTACGCGCGTCCAATTCACGGACTAAGCGAGCGCATGTTGCTGGCCGGTGCGCGCTAAGAGTATATTTCTTAAACACGATAGGCTCGCCCGCGACCGCTTGCTCGCGGCAAACTCCCACAAGGCCAGAATGAAATCCAAGGAACGCACCGACTCCTCCATAGTCCACGACACCCCCGTTCCTGCGCGCGAGAGCGAAGACTGTTGGGGCAGTGATCCGATCGCGGCGATGCTGCGCGAGATGGACATCCCCTTCATCTCTCTCGTGCCGGGCGCAACCTACCGCGGACTGCACGACAGCATCGTCAACTACCTCGGCAACGTGACGCCGCAGATGGTACTGTCGCTGCACGAAGAGAACGCGATCGCTGTGGCCCACGGCTACGCCAAGGTGACCGACCGCATGATCGCCGCGGCGGTACACGCCAACATCGGCCTGCTGCGCACACCGATGGCTGTTTACAACGCTTGGTGCGACCGCGCGCCGATCCTCATGCTCGGTGCGACCGGCCCTTGGGATGCGACCAAGCGTCGGCCGTGGATCGACTGGATCCACACGAGTTCCGACCAAGGCGGGCTCATCCGCAACTTCACCAAGTGGGACGCCCAACCGGGGTCGCCGGAGGCGGCAATGGAGGCGCTGCTACGCGCCTCGCAGATCGCGCAGACCGTGCCCAAGGGCCCGGTTTACGTCAATCTTGAAGTCGAGATGCAGGAGAGCAAGCTGGCCGCGATGCCGCCGCTGCCCGACGTGTCCCGCTACCCGGTGCCAAAAGCCACGCTGCCGGCGCCGGAACTGGTCGCGCAGGCTGCGAAGCTGCTGTCGAATGCGAAAAACCCGCTGATCCTCGCCGGGCGCTGCTCGCGCAGCCTAGAAGGCTGGAAGCAGCGCGTGGCGCTCGCCGAGAAGCTGAACGCGCCGGTGCTGACCAGCATCAAGCTCGCAGCTGCGTTCCCGACCGACCACCGGCTGCACCCGGTGCCGCCGTTCCAGTCCATGCTGCCCGAGGCGAAAAAACTGGTCGAGGACGCCGATGTCATCCTGTCGCTCGACTGGCTCGACGTTGCCGGCACGCTCAAGCAGACCTTCGGCAACAGCCGCAGCGGTTCGGTCGCGGCAAAGATCATCCAGGTCTCGTGCGACGCGCACAGCCACCGCGGCTGGAGCCACGATTACCAGGGGTTGCCGCCGATCGATGTCTACCTGATGTGCGAGACCGATGCCGCAGTACCACTGCTGCTCGACGCAGTGAAGCCGCGCGCGGCCGCCTCCGCGTTACCGGAACGCGTACCGCTGCCGCCGATGCCGCCGGAAGTTTCTCTGCGCGGGGTGGGCGCGGCGCTGATCGAGGCGACGAAAGGGATCGACGTCTGTTATACGCGCATGCCGCTGGGCTGGAGCGGTGCCTACTCGCATTTTCGCCACCCTCTCGACTATATCGGCCATGACGGCGGCGCCGGCGTCGGTTCGGGCCCGGGCATGACGGTCGGCGCCGCGCTCGCGCTGAAGGGCACCGGGCGCATCCCCATCGGCGTGGTCGGCGACGGCGATTTTCTGATGGGCAACACCGCAGTTTGGACGGCGGCGCATTACGAGATGCCGTGCGTGATGGTGGTGTGCAACAACCGCTCCTTCTATAACGACGAGCGCCACCAAGGCCGCATGGCCCGGGACCGCGGCCGGCCGGAGGAGAACAAGTGGATCGGCCAGCACATCGCCAAGCCCGATGTGGACATCGCCGGCATGGCGCGCATGATGGGCGCCGAGGGCATCGGACCGGTGGACAAGGTGCAGGATGTGTTACCGGCGATCGAGAAGGCGCTGAAGCTTGCGCGCGAGAACAAGATGGTCGTCGTCGACTGCCGCGTGTTACCGGGCTACGATCGGGGCGCTTGAGCGAAAGGAAAACATGACGCAAGAAGCGCTAAGCGGGTACTTTTGCGTTTCTCCTTGCGCGGCCTCGATATCAGTCGCGAGCGCGCAGAAGTAGTCGCCGTCGGAATATAGGGCGAGATCATGCGGGTGCGCGAGTACATCGCCATGCAGACCGGAATCGCCGGGATTGACCCTTGGGCGGTCAAGGTAGTGTTGTATTGCTTCGGCTGGCAGGGCATAGACGCGTTTTTCCGATGCCCCCCTCGGCTCCCGGGGCCGCACGCCGGACCCGGTGAATTCTGGAGCGAAGCCTTCGGGCACATGGCGCGCAAAGACGCCTGAAAAACTCGAGCGCTCTGGCTGGAAACATGAATACCGGACTGCCTCGGACTTGAGACGGTTTCTGGACGAGCGTAGCGAACGACTGACGAACATCGTGGCCGAGCTGGGCCTGGTCAAACGCTGAATTCACTAATCACAGGGAGAGAGCAATGAATGTGAAACGGATCATGTGTGGTCAGGGCCTTGGTCTTTCGTCGCTTGCCTTTCTTCTTTGCGCTATCGGGAATTTCGCGATAGCGCAGGACTGGAAACCTGCGCGGAACGTAGAGATCATGATCGCCTCGGGCGCCGGCGGCGCAGCCGACCGGCAGGGCCGCCAGATCCAGCGGCTGCTGCTGCAAGCGGTACCAGGATTCCCGAGCATTACCGTGTCGAACCGGCCCGGCGGCGGCGGCCTGATCGCGTGGACGTCGATCGCGCAGCAGCATACCGGCGATGCTCACTACATCGCGACGTTCTCGACGGCACTCGTCACCAACCAGATTCTGGGGGTGAGCAAGGTGCGCTACCAGGACATGACGCCGCTCAACATCCTGATGCGCGAGTATGTGGTGGCCTGGACCCGGAACGAGTCGCCGTTCACCTCAATCAAGGACGTCATCGCGCGGCTGCGCAAGGATCCGCAGTCGGTGAGTTTCGGCTTCTCCACCGCGCGCGGCAACCAGAACCACATCGTCATCGGGATGATCGCGCGTGCTGCGGGCATGGATCCAAAGACGGTAAAGACGGTGGTGTTTTCCTCCGGTGGCCAGGGGATGACGCAGGCGCTGGGCGGCCACATCGACGTCTGGGTCGGCACTCCTGGCGGCGCGATCCAGCACATTCAGAACGGGTCGGCGCGCCCGCTCGGTATCAGCGCGGATACGCGCCAGGCGACGGCACTGGCCGCCGTGCCGACGTTCCGGGAGCAGGGTGTGGACGCCAGCTACTACGCCTGGCGTGGCTTCGTCGCCGCGGGAGGGCTGACGCCTGCGCAGGTCACTTTCTGGGACGATGCCTTCTCCCGCATCGTGAGCACCGAAGACTGGAAGAGCGATCTCGACCGCAACGGCTGGGCCGAGGGATACCTGCCGAGCGCCCGTGCGCGCAAGCATCTCGACGCCGAGTACAGCGTACTCACAAAGATGCTTGCCGATCTCGGCATGGTCAAGCAGTGATCGGCCGCCCGTGGGGCCGACCCGCGGGCTCCGGCGACTTCTGCTGCTTCAGAACGCCCCGCTCGTCCAGGGCCAACTTCAGGAAAAGCTGCTCTACATGTTGATCAAACGCAAGATTGAGACGGAACTGGCGCAACAGTTCGCCGGCTCCGGTCACTGAGGAGGAATGGACGATGAAGACAAGCAAGGGAATGTCGGAACCGAAAGATTACCAGCTGATCATTGAAAAGGACGTGCGCATCCCGCTGCGCGACGGCACGGTGCTCTACGGGGATATTTTCCGTCCTGAATCAAAAAATGAGGGGGACGGCGTTGGAGAACGCTTCCCGGTGATCATGAACATCGGACCGTACCAGAAGGACAAGCTGTGGGTGCCGCCACCCGACCTCGAGGAAAAGCCCAATCCCTACATGAACTGGGAAACAGGCAACCCGATGTGGTGGTGCCCGCGCGGCTACGCCCTGCTGCGTGTGGACAGCCGCGGCTCGGGCAAGTCGCCGGGCAAATCGGAGCCGAGCTCGTACCAGGAGGCTGTGGACTGCTACGACTGCATCGAATGGGTGGCGAAACTGCCGTGGTGCAACGGCAACGTCGGCACGCTCGGCATCTCTTATCACGCTGCGTTCCAGTGGAAGGTGGCGGGACTGCAGCCGCCGTCGCTCAAGGCGATCATCCCGTGGGAAGGGCGCGCCGACCAGTACCGCGACCAGGCCTACCACGGCGGCATCTTTGCGCTCGGCTTCATCGCGAGCTGGCACAACCGAAACACGGCGTGGCA
This sequence comes from Burkholderiales bacterium, assembly GCA_044346435.1. Taxonomy (GTDB): domain Bacteria; phylum Pseudomonadota; class Gammaproteobacteria; order Burkholderiales; family SG8-41. The sequence continues at coordinate 2,011 of JBIIZE010000021.1, read as the reverse complement.
TCTCCTCGGCAAACCACGCTCGTACAATCCCGACGCGTTCGACAACAATTTCCTCTGGCACCTGATGCGCAACGACCTCGACTCCGAGTATTGGCGGATGAGCAGCGCTCGCTGGGACCAGATCAAAGTGCCAGTGTTCAGCGCTGGCAATTGGAGCGGTTTCGCGATGCACCTGCGCGGCAACACCGAGGGCTACCTCAGCGCGAAAGCGTCGAAGTTCCGCAAACTGCGCATCCACAGCGGCACGCATTACCACCCGTTTCACGCCGAGGAGGCACGCATCGACCAGTTGCGCTGGTTCGACCAGTGGCTGAAGGGGATTGACACCGGCATCCTCGACGAACCGCCGGTAAAGCTCGAGATCCGCACCGGCGGCAGCCTGAAACCTTACGCGTTCCGTTTCGAGGACGACTGGCCGATCCCGCGAACGCAGTGGACCAAGCACTACCTGAAGATCGACCGCGCTGCTTCGGACGATCCGATGGCGGTGGAGGGCGAGCTGACGACGTCGGCACCGCAGAAAACGGCGACTGTGAGCTACGGTCAGAGCGCGCCTACACGCCCGGGGAAAATCCCGCGCGGCGTGTCGTTCGAGACTCCGCCGATGACGCAGGATACCGAGATCACCGGGCCGATCGTGCTCAACGTTTGGGTGTCGAGCACGGGTGAGGACACCGACCTCTTCGCGACGCTGCGCAACATCGGCCCCGACGGCAAGGACGTGCCCGAGATGGGCCAGCAGGGCGAGCCACTCCACTGCGTGACCAAGGGCTGGCTACGCGCATCGCACCGCAAGCTGGATAAGGAGAAATCGCTGCCGTATCGCCCGTATCACGCGCACGACGAGCGCTGGTGGCTGAAGCCGGGCGAGGTCGTCGAATGCCAGGTCGAGATCTGGCCGACGTCCATGGTGTTCAGAAAAGGCCACAAGCTGCGTCTCGACATCTCGCCAGCGGACGGCGTCGGCGCGCAGCACTTCACTCACTTCCACGCCGACTACAACCAGGGGGCGATGACGACGATCCATTCCAGCGAAGACAGGCCCTCCTTTCTCCTTCTGCCGGTCATTCCATCCAGGTGAGGCGCAGCCGATGAGCACCATGGCACGCAGTCCGAAGCCTTGCGCATCAGCGCACAGCGCCCTCTGTCCATCGCGCGCCCCGGTGCGATGCGATACGTGCACGACGCCGCCTGCAAGCGGTGTTAGCGGGTGCTCCGGGTCGATGTCGGCCGGGCAGGTCATGCCCTGCTCTTCGACCCGATTGCCCTTGCGAGCCGGCATTTTGAGCAGGCGCATGAGGGGTTGCTGCGTCCGCCCGCACCGCCCGATATAATCGTCCCAGCCAGATCACCTGCAGATTGCGGGCGATGTTTTGGCCACAGTGAAACCACCCAACATGGAATGCCGAGTCGCTAGTTGAATAGCTAAAAACTATGTGGAAACCGAAAAAACGTGCTCGCGCAGGATTTACGAGCAGCTTTAATCTTATCTTCTGTCTCTAAACGATGGCTGGAAAAATTGTCGCCTGCCCGCATTGCGGTGCAAGCATCGAGTGGAATCCCGAAAACCGTTTTCGCCCGTTCTGCTCCGAACGCTGCAAGATGATTGATCTCGGCGCCTGGGCCACGGAACGTTATCGCGTTCCGGTCGTGGAGAGCGACGAATCCGAAGAACTGCCGACGGCAGATCCTGACTACCGGCCGAATTAGCCGGAAGAGGAATCCGGCATCCAGGCACCACGGATCATCGCCAGTCCGTGCGCACCGCTGACCAAAGACTGCGCGCGGTCCGCCTCTTGCAAACCGCCCAGCGCAAATACCGGAATCCGGTTGTCGGCAAGCGCTTCGGCAAAACCTGCCCAACCCAGCAGTGACGCATCCGGATGCGTCAGTGTCGCCAGCACCGGCCCCATCACCGCGAAATCCGCACCCGCGTCTTCCGCGAGGCGCAGTTCTTCAGTGCTGTGACAGGAGGCGCCGACCAACGGCAGTGGCGGCCTCGATGTCAGCG
>JBIIZE010000316.1:0-3353 GCA_044346435.1 Burkholderiales bacterium | reverse complement strand
GATCATGCCGCCTTCGGTCAAACGCTTGCGCAACTGCTGTCGTACCGTCAAATTCGCCATCGGATCTTTCCTGTTTCCCGTTCTGTGATTAAAGGCCGCTCAACCTCAAGCATTGTTGCGCGGCCGGTGTGTTACTGGGTATCCAGCAAACCCAGCTTCTTTTTGACGGTCTCGGTTTCCTTGATGTCCTGCGCCAGTTGGGCGCGGAAGGCGTCCGGCCCCTGAAATCCATCCAGCTGAGAGACCCGCGTCAGATAGGTTTTCCATTCCTGCGTCTGCTGCGCCTTCTGGATGGCTGATGCCAGCCGGTCAACAACCGGTTTCGGCGTGCCGGTCTTCACCATGATGCCGCGCCACTGGTAACGCACGACATCCCAGCCCTTTTCCTTGTAGGTCGGCACCTCCGGGAAATCCTCCAGCCGCTTTTCTGAAGACACCGCCAGCACGCGCACCTTGCCGGCATCGATCATCGGTTTGACGTTGCCGGGATTGGTCGCCGCGGCGTCGATGTGGCCGCCGGCAATCGCCGTCAGCGCCGGGCCGCCGCCGGGATACGGTACCCAGGCGGTCTTGAACTTGGCCACGTCGGAGAACACTTCCCAGGCGACGCGGTGCGAGCTGATTGCAAACGGGCCGCCGACATTCAGGTAATCCGGTTTTTTGCGGGCGAAAGCGACGAACTGCTCCAGATTCTTGAACGGAGTCGACGTATGCACGATCAGGCCGTAGGGATCGATCTGCGAACGCGCCACCATCTGCAGGTCTTCGACCTTGAACTGCGCGGTCTTTTCGCTGAACAGCGTCGCCAGCGACAGCGTATTCGCCGCAATGGTGTAACCGTCCGCCGGACCACGCACCAGCATGTTGACCATGACGATGCCTGAGCCGCCGGTGCGGTTCTCGACAACAACATTCTGGCCCAGCTCCGGCGTCAGCAACTTCGCCAGCGTCCGCGCATAAATGTCCACCGGCGAGCCGGCTGCCGACCAACAAAGGATGGTGACCTGCTTCGACGGATAGGTCTGTGCGTGCACCATCCCTGCAACTCCGGCCAGCGCCAGCATTGCTACGATCTGTTTGACTTTCATGACTGCCTCCTGGGATTAATTCTGCGCATGCCACTCATCGGCTGCGATTTTTTTTCGACTTCAAATCTGATTTTCACTCGTTGCGCAGCATCCGGCGTTGCGCGTCCATACCGCCCCCTTCAATTTGCAGATTCAAGCCACATCCATTCCAAGTTTCCAGTCCGGATGTTTTTGCAGGAACGGAATCAAGCCACCCGCTTCCAGCAGCGCCCGCACGGCCGCCGGCAATGGCGGCACGGCACGGACGATGTTTTTGGCCGGCACGGCGATACGTCCGCCCGACAGATCCACTTCCAGTGCATCGCCCGCAGCAATGCCGCTGATGTCGCATTCAATCACCGGCATGCCGTTATTGATTGCATTACGGTAGAACTGGCGGCCGAAGCCCGGTGCGATGATCGCCGCAACTCCCATCCGGTGCATCACATGCACCGCCTGTTCACGCGACGAATTGATGCCGAAGTTTTTGCCGGCGACGATAACGTCACCTTTGATGAAAGCCTGGGCAAAACCCGGCGCAACCTGATCAAACGCCACAGTGGCAATATACGCGGCGTCCTTGCCCGGCAGATATTTGCTGGAACAATGGATGTCGGTGCTGACCTCTTCGCCGAGGATACGGGCACTGCCTTTGATGATATTCATGGATGTTGTCCTCAGGCAGCCGCACGCCAGTCGCCACCGGCGACTGTACGGGCATCGGTGACCACACCGGTCAGCGCAGATGCGGCAACCGTCGCCGCCGAGCCGATCCAGATCTCCGACTTCGGATTGCCGAGCCGGCCCTTGAAATTGCGATTGGCGCTGGAGATCACCACCTGATCATCGGCAGCGATGTAGTGTCCGGTGATGTTGACGCAGGTACCGCAACCCGCCGCCTCTACTGAAGCGCCCGCGGCGGTGAGAATCTCGAACAACCCTTCGCGCATCGCCGCCAGGTAAATCGCCCGTGACGCCGGCGTGATGATCATGCGCACGCCTTTCGCCAGTTTTTGGCCCTTGAGAATCGCCGCGGCCTGACGGATGTCGTCGAGCCGGCCGTTGGTGCAGGTGCCGATCAGCGCGACCTGGATCTTTTTGCCGGCCACATCGGGAACCGCAACCACGTCATCGATATTGTGCTGGCGCGCCACCTGCGGCGCCAGATTTGCGGTGTCGATGACGATTCGCTGGGTATAAACCGCATCGGCATCAGCATTGACCGGCTTGGGTGCTGCAGCGCCATGCGCCTTCAGCCAGGCGAAGGTTTTTTCATCGGCCTCCAGCAACGCGGCTTTGGCCCCCAGTTCTGCGGCGTGATTGGACAGGGTCATCCGGTCATCAATCGCCATCGCCGAAACGCCGCTGCCGCAGTACTCCAGCGCGCGGTAATTGGCACCTTCGGCACCCAGCTTGCCGAGCATGGTCAGTGTGACGTCCTTAGCCCACACACCGGGCTGCAATGGCCCGTTTAATTCAATCCGGATGGTCTCCGGCACACGGAACCACAGCTTGCCGGTCATCATCACCGCCGACACATCCGTGCCCTCAACGCCGGTGCCGAACGCATTAAAGGCGCCATAGGTCGTCGAATGGGTGTCGGTGCCGACCACGAGGTCGCCACAGGTCAGATGACCGCCCTCGGGAAGCACCTGGTGACAGATGCCGTCGCCGACGTCATACAAAGGCGAACCGTGTTTGTCGGCAAAAGCACGCATCGCGACGTGCGTATTCGCAGCCTCCATATTGGGCGGCGGCGAAAAATGGTCCAGCACCAGGGCGACGCGTTTGACATGAGGCAAGGCGAAGTCGGGTTTACCGGCCCCCAGCTTCTCAATCATCTTCAGCGCATTGCCCGCGCGTGCATCGTGAATCATTGCAAAATCGACATCCGCGACAACAATCTCACCGGCTTTGGCCGGCTTGCCGCCCGCGTGATGGCCGAGAATTTTCTCGGCGATGGTATGACCCATCGGGTGTTCTCCTGAAGGAATGCGCCGCAAGACCATCCTGGGCGGCGAAGGCGGAAATTCTAACCCAGCGACCCGGTCAGGACCGGGTGTTGTTCACGATGTGACCACCAATAGCCGACCGGCTGGCGCCCTGCCTGTCGGCCCGCGTCCGTATGCTAAAACCCGCAGCCGCTTTGCGGCTATTTATCGCGGTAGGACCGGCCGCCGTCCACGGTAACAATGGTTCCACTGATATAGGACGCCCGGCCCGAGGCGAGAAACACGATGGTGCTGGCGATTTCATCGACCGTGGCCAGCCGTCCGAAGGGGTAAC
>JBIIZE010000315.1:0-3363 GCA_044346435.1 Burkholderiales bacterium | reverse complement strand
TTCTGGAGCCGCGCATTCTTGCGGTGCTGCTGCTGCCGGTGCTCGGCAGCTTTGCGCTGTGGGCGGTACTGACCTGGGTGTTCTGGGATGCCTGGACCGGATTGGTCGCCGGCACGCTGCGCACGACTGTGGTGGCGGGCTGGCTGCAGAACTGGAGCGCGGTCTGGCTCATCGATTACACCGCGGTGCTGGCCGTGCTGATTGCGGTGCTGCCGGCGATGCTGGTTACGGCTCTGGTCATTACCGAGATCGTGGCGATGCCGGTGATCGTGCGTTTTGTCGCCGAGCGTTATTACCCCGGGCTCGGGCATTCCTTCGGCGGATCCATCCCCGGCAGCATTGCCAATGCGCTGGTCGCGATTTCAGTGTTTGCGGTGCTGTGGGTTATCACGCTGCCGCTGTGGCTGACCGGGGTCGGCGCGGTGCTGGCGCCGGTATTGACGTCGGCTTATCTGAATCAGCGGCTGTTCCGTTATGACGCGCTGGCGGATCACGCCAACCGCGATGAATTCGCACAGTTCGTGCTCACATCCCGCGGCGACCTGTTCCTGCTCGGGATTCTGGTGTCGCTGCTGCTCTACGTACCGGTGTTCAATCTCGTGGTTCCGGTGCTGGCCGGACTGGCGTTTACCCATTTCAGCCTGGGCCGGCTGGCATTGCTGCGCCGGACGGTCCATTGATTTAGGTCAATCTGTCCGTCTACTGTTGGTATCATGCTTTTTTCAAGGCCGGTTCCATGGCAGGACGGCCGGAGTTGTCCATCCACTGTGAAAGGATTTTGATCATGAGCAACACCCAAACCCCGTCGGCGACTGACGTCACCAAAGAGCAACTGGTCCGTGATTTCAAGGTGCTGGTGGCTGATGCCGAAGCACTGCTCAAGGCCACTGCGGGCCAGAGCGGCGAGACGCTGGCGGCGATGCGCGCCAAGGTTGGTGAATCGCTGGCTGTCGCCAAAGTGAAAATGACCGAAGCCGAAGAGGCGGCGCTGGTGAAAGCCAAGGCTGCAGCCGAAGCGACCGACAACTATGTGCATGAGAATCCCTGGCAGGCGGTCGGTATTGCCGCCGGCGTCGGTCTGGTGATCGGCCTGCTGATCGGCCGGCGTTAATCTACATGGCTGAACAACAGGGCGCGCCGGAAGCGGGGCTGTTTACGACGCTGAAGGCGCTGTCTTCAAACCTGCTGGCGATTGTCCAGACGCGGCTGGAGCTGCTGTCGACGGATGTTGCCGAGGAGCGCGAGCGGCTGATGAAGCTGCTGGTGATGGTGCTGATCGCGCTGTTCTGCCTCGGCGTCGGCGTGATGCTGCTGGCGCTGTTGATCGTTGTAGCGCTTTGGGAATCGAATCGCGTTTATGCGCTGGTCGGGATGATCGCCTTTTTCCTGGTTGCCGGCGTTGGCGTCGGCTGGACGGCGGTGCAGTGGTCGCGCCGTCAGCCGCGGCTGTTTGATGCCAGCATCAACGAACTGACCAAAGACCGTCAGGATCTGACTTCGGGATCATGAACACGGTTGCCGAGACACTCGCCGCACGTCGTCAGCGGCTGATCGCACAGGCTGCTTCGCAGCGTGCCGCGCTTTCACATCAGATCGAGCCCTGGCGCGCGCGGCTGGCGATTGCCGATCGCGGCGTTGCCGTAGTGCGAGGCGCAGGCCGTCACCCGCTGCTGCTTACCGGTGTTGCGGTGCTGCTGGTGTTGTGGCGTCCGCGCCGTGTGGTGTTATGGCTGCAATACGGCTGGATGGGATGGCAGATGGCGCGCAAACTGCGCAGCGCCTGGTCGGAAAATAAAACCGCGCCCTGAGGCGCGGTTTTTTATTAATAAAATCAATTATTTATAATTGCCCTCAGGCAGCCATCGACGGGTAGTCGGTGTAGCCTTTGGGGCCCGGCGTGTAGAACGTTGCAGCGTCCGGCGCATTGAGTGATGCCTTGGCCTTGAAGCGCGCCGGCAGATCCGGATTGGCGAGAAAAGGCGTGCCGAAAGCGACAGCATCGACCTTGCCTTCAGCGATGACCTGTTCTGCTTCGTCGGCGCTGTAACCCATATTGGCGATCAGCGTGCCTTTGAAATGGGCGCGCGCCGGCGTCAGCACATCGCCTTTCTGCTGCTGGAAAAAATCACCGCGCATTACATGCAGGTAAGCGAGGTTGAAGCGGTTGAGCATCGCGGCAACGGTTGAAATCAGCTTCACCGGATCGCTGTCGATCATGCTGTTGTAGCTGTTCAGCGGCGACAGGCGCACGCCGACACGGTTGCTGCCCCACACGCTGCACACGGTTTCGATGACTTCGCACAGCAGACGCGCGCGGTTCTCAATCGAACCGCCATATGGACCGCTGCGTTTGTTGGCGCCGTCGCGCAGGAATTCATCCAGCAGATAGCCGTTGGCGCCGTGCACTTCAACACCGTCGAAGCCGGCAGCTTTGGCGTTCTCCGCCGCTTTTTTGAATCCGGCAACAATGCCCGGCAGTTCATCGTCGCGCAGCGCGCGCGGTTCCACATAGGGCTTCTTGCCTTCCGGCGTATGCACTTCATCGCCGGTGATCGGAATCGCACTCGGCGCCACCGGTTGCGCGCCGTTATTGAGCAGCGGGTGGCAGGCGCGGCCGCCGTGCCAGATCTGCAGGAAAATCCGTCCGCCTTTGGCATGTACGGCGTCGGTCACTTTTTTCCAGCCGGCGACCTGCGCCGCGGAATAAATAGCCGGCTCCATCCAGAACGAGGAATTGCCTTCCATTGCCATCGTCGCTTCGGCGATCAGCAGCCCGCCGCTGGCACGCTGGGCATAGTGCTCGACCATGATGTCGGTCGGCACATGGTCAGCATCGGCGCGGCAGCGGGTCAGCGGTGCCATGAAAATGCGATTGGGTGCGTTGATGGCGCCGAACTGGATCGGGCTGTGTAATGAAGTCATGGGGAGTACTTCCGGATTTAGTGGAGAGGAAGAGTTAAAGACAACTTGGCACTAAATTGGGGTGCCCGGTGAAATTTCAAGTGCACTTGTCCAGGGCAGTGCATGTTTTCCGGATGCTGCAAGCCGCGAAGGGGGGGCCGGCTTGGGTCGTGGTTCATCCCGCATCCTGGTTGCGGGTCAGTCTAATTCAGGATTTACAAAACCGCCTTGATCAGCCCGACCGCAGGCCGGGGACGACTTTCAGCGCTCGACCTGTAATACCTGCTGCAGTCCTGCCATGTTCTTGATCTCGACCTCTTTGTTGTCGATGGCGATCAGTTGTGTGTTGGCGAGATGAGAAAACGTTCGGCTGACGGTTTCGAGCTGAAGGCCGAGATAGTTGCCGATCTCCTGCCGGGACATGGGCATGCGGAATCGTGCGGTTGAACGGCCCTGGAGGCC
>JBIIZE010000314.1:0-3366 GCA_044346435.1 Burkholderiales bacterium | reverse complement strand
GATATTGATGCAGTTGCCGGTGGTGAAACACTCTCCGGCGATGCCCACGCCAGCCGGAAAACGGATGACACCCGATCCCTCGCCGCCGGCAACCCGGGACCACAGTTCGTTGCTTGCGGCATCGTACAGGAACAGGGCGCCGCGATCGGCGCCCAGCAACTGGGTTGCTGCGGCCAGAATTTTCTCCAGCAGCGGATCGAGCTTGATCTCGGAAGTGATGGAACTGACCACATCCAGCAGCAGCGCCTCTTCTCGCTGGGAACGTTCCACACGTTCGAACATGCGCGCGTTTTCCAGCGCGGCGGCGGCCTGCGAGGACAGTGCCTCCAGCGCCTGCATATCTTCGGTGTCGAATTCGCCGGCCCGTTTGTTGAGAGCCTGGGTCACGCCGATGACTTCACCGCGGTTGTTGCGGATCGGCACGCACAGCAGGTTGCGGGTGCGGTAACCGGTTTCGGTATCAACCCAGCGGTTGAAACGCGGATCGGCATAGGCGTCGGGGATGATTTCGCCCGCGCCGCTGGTAAAAACCGAGCCCGCAATGCCCTGACCGGCGGGGAAACGCACTTCGCCCACGGCATTACCCTGCATCACGCGGGAAAACAGTTCACCGGTTTCAGCGTCGTGCAGAAACAGCGAACTGCGCTCGGCATCGAGCGACTCGGTCACCACCTCCAGCAACCGCACGAACAGCACATCAAGAGACAGCGTATCGGAAACGCGGTTGGCGACATCGACCAGCGCCGAATTGCGCCGGGCTACCGCAGCGATGCGCAGCAGCAGCTGGGCCTTGCCGGCATCCGGCAACTCGGTGAGCAGTTGCTCCAATGCCGCCGGCGCCAGCCGGCGCTCGAGAATGCCGCGGATGATGTCGGCGCTGATCTCCGTTTCGGCACTGCCGGCAGCGGGCTTGCTCATAGATCGGAAAGCCTCAGTTTGGCCAGACCCGATCCGCTTTGTTCAAAAATCAGGATGTCCTGCGCGGTCAGCGGCTCGCTGACATGCGCGCCCTGGACACGTTCGCAGCCGAGGCCCAGCAGCGCAACCACGGTCTGCCCGTCATTGACGCCTTCAGCCGTCAGTCGCAGTCCCAGATCGCGCGCCAGCCGGACCAGCGCACGCACCAGCTTGCCGTGGACGGGCGACTGCTGCATGTCAGAAACAAAGGCGGCGCTCAGCTTCAGTTCATCAAAAGGCAGTTGCGCGAGATTGCTCAGTGAAGACGCGCCCGTGGCAAATCCGTCGATGCCCAGGCGCACGCCGAGTCGCTTCAGACGCGCCAGCGCATCTTTCACCGGGCCAAGATCCCCGGCGATGGCAGTCTCATGAATGCCGATGACCACACGACCCGGCGGAACACCCCAGGTCCTCAATGCGCGATCGACGAATTCCGGAAAATCCGGCTGCAGCAGCCCGCTGGCGGAAACGGTCAAACCGAGCTTGCACTCCAGCCCGGCGCGCGCAAACTCGGCGCCCTGACGCAATGCATTGTTGAATATCCACCAGGTCAGTTCGCGAATCATCCCGGCGGCTTCAGCGGTCTGCAGCGCCTGCGCTTCGGACACGTCTCCGAGTTCGGCATCGTTCCAGCGCAGTATGCAATCCAGTCCGCCGATACGACCCGACTGCGCATCCAGTTGCGGCTCAAACACCAGATCCAGCGTGCCCTGCTCCAGCGCATGACGCAGACGCCCTTCGTAACGCATCTCGCGCTCTTCACTGGCGCCTTGCGCAGGATCATAAACTGCGGTGCGTGACTGTGTATTGCGCGCCTCCCGTGCCGCCAGCTTGGCGTTACGCACCAGAGTCTGCGGATCGGAGCCGTGTTCCGGAAATAACGCGATGCCGATCACCGCGTCGGTATCGAACGAGCGGTCGCCCAGCGGAATCGGCGCCTCAAGCGTTCCGAGTACCTTGTTGGCTGCGAGTATCGCCACGCCCTCTCCGGCGATGCGCGGCAACAGACAGGCAAACTGGTCGCGGCTGACACGACCCAGCTGGTCCTGCTTGCGCAACACGCCTTCGCGCATGCGCCGCGTGACCCGCAGCATGAATGCCTCGCCTTTTTGCAAACCCAGCTGGCGGTCAATCTGTTCGGTCTTGCCGACCTGCAGCAGCAGCAGCGCCAGATGTTTGCCGTCCTGCTTGTGGGTTTCGATGGCGGTACGGAAAATTTCCATGAACGCCGCATATTCAGGGGTGGGCAACGTACGCACCACGCCGCCTTCGTCCTGGCCGCGGGATGCCAGCGATGCCAGCAGGGCCAGTTGCAGAAAATTGAAACGCTGCAGGGCAATCAGGCTTTCGCTGCAACGCTCGGGTTCGGCGGCATAAAGCCGCAGCACAGCGCGCGTCATCGCCGCCTGGAAACGCTGGCAATCGCGACGCATGCGTTCCAGCGGCTCACCTTCTGCATCGAGCGCCCATTCACCCAGCGCGGAGATGATGGGCGCCGGATCCGCAACACCTTTGGCAAACGCGGCATCCAGGGCGCCGGCCGCCGGCACAAATAGATCGGGCGCGCGTTCGCGCACATCGGCAAATACCCTGGCCACCGTGGAGAATGTATCGGCGCCCGCGCCGAATTCTTCGGCCAGCCGCGAAGTCAGTGCGTCCAGGCTCGGCGCAGCCTCGCCGTCTGAGGTCTCAGAGGAAGAATTCGGAGGGATCAATGTTGACACTGCCCTGCTCCAAGGTGCGCTTGATGCGGTAGGGAACGCCCGGCGAAGCCTTCGGCTCCTGTGCCAGGTCGAGGATCATCTGCGGATGCAACGGATTACCTTTTGCGTCGAGCACCACCATTACCCGCGGCAGCAGACGCCGCACCATGTTCTGTGCGATCACGATGCCAACCTCGCCGGAATTCAATTCGACCAGCGCGCCAACCGGGAAGATGCCGATGCATTGCACGAACTGCTCGACCAGCGGGCCGTCGAACAGGGTGTTGCGTGAGTTGTACAGGTAATTCAGCGCATTCGACGGCGAATACACCTCGCCATAGGGTCGCGCGTGGATCATCGCGTCAAAACAGTCGACCAGCCCGGCAATAGCGCCGAACAGGCCGATCTGGTCGCCCTTGAGACCCTTCTCGTAACCGCTGCCGTCGTAACGTTCATGATGCAGCGCCGCCAGTGCCGGCAGTTCGGAAGGCAATCCGGGCGTGTCCTTGAGAATGGCCACCGAATGTGCAATGTGGCTGCGGCATACCATCAGCTCGACCTTGCTGAGCGGCCCCTTTTTGGTAACGACTTCCTCGGGCACTGCGGTCATACCGACATCCTGCAGCAGACCGACCATGCCCAGCAGATCGAGCTGTTCGCGCGGCAATTGCAGGAAGCGGCCGAAGGTCAGCATGTAAATCGACAC
>JBIIZE010000020.1:0-12747 GCA_044346435.1 Burkholderiales bacterium | reverse complement strand
GACCTGAAAACACCGGTCAGCGCGCTTCCGCCTGAAAACCTCGAAAGTCATGAAGATCAACTGCCCGCGCCTGCCATGGAGCCCGTGCCGCTGGCCGACCAGGCACTGATTCCGATCGGCGATCCATCGCGGTATTTTCTGGCACACGAGCTGGATGTGCGGCCGCAGATCATGACGCGCACCGAACCGGATTTCCCGGCCTCGGCGCTTGAGAAAAGAGTTTCAGCCGCAGTTCAGACAAGGCTTTACATCGATGAAGACGGGCGGGTGGAGCGCGTCGTGGTACCGGAAGGGGATGAGTCCGATTTATTCGCGCCATCGATCGTCAAGGCATTTCTGGCCGCCCGTTATGCACCGGGCATCAAGGACGGCAAGCCGGTAAAAAGCCTGATCATTCTTGAAATCAGGTTTGAAACGGCTAACGTGCCCGAGGCCTTCCGCGGCAATCGTTATTAATTGACGTTCGCCGGAATCAGAAGACAGAAATCAAGCGGTCGCTGTAAGCCCCTTGGGCAGCGGAAAAGTCACCCGCTCGGGAATGCCGTCGAGTGTACTGACACTGTTGGCACCGAGAGTGCGCAGGCGATTGACGACCTCCTGCACCAGCACCTCCGGCGCTGATGCGCCGGCAGTGACACCAACCGTTTTTTTACCTTCGACCCATACCGGCTGCAGTTCGGTCGCGTTATCGACCATATAGGCCGGAACACCGAGTTGCTCGGCGACTTCACGCAAGCGGTTGGAATTGGAACTGTTCGGCGAACCGACGACGATCACCACGTCGCAGCGCTGCGCCAGCGTCTTGATTGCATCCTGGCGGTTCTGCGTCGCGTAACAGATGTCGTCTTTTTTCGGGCCGACGATTTTCGGAAAACGTTTTTTCAGTGCCGCCACCGTGCGTGCCGCGTCATCCATCGACAGTGTGGTCTGCGTGACATAGGCGAGATTGTTCTCATCGCCGACCTTGAGCCCCGGCACGTCATTCGGCCCTTCAACCAGGTGCATGCCGCCGTTGCTCTGACCCATGGTGCCCTCGACTTCCGGATGCCCGCGATGGCCGATCATCACGATCTCGCGTCCCTGATCGCGCATCTTGGCGACTTCGACATGAACCTTGGTCACCAGCGGGCAGGTCGCATCAAAAACCTTCAGTCCGCGCGCATCAGCCTCGCGGCGCACATCCTGCGACACGCCATGCGCGCTGAAAATCACCGTGCTGCCCGACGGCACTTCAGCCAGTTCTTCCACAAACACCGCGCCCTTGGTACGCAGGTCATTGACGACGAATTTGTTGTGCACGACTTCGTGACGCACATAGATCGGCGCGCCGTGCAGTTGGAGCGCACGTTCGACGATCTCGATCGCACGATCGACGCCGGCACAGAAACCTCGGGGATTGGCGAGCAGTACTTGCATGGCGCGGATTATCCTTGCGCCGGCGTCACAGCGCCAGCGGCTCTTTGATTTATCAATAAAAACAACTACTTATTATCACTCTTCGACTGCGATCCGCCGAAGATGCCGTCCCAAATCAGCAAGGCGGCACCACAAGTGATGGCCGAATCGGCGACGTTGAAGGCCGGCCAGTGCCAGCCGAAGGCATGGAAATCGAGAAAATCGACTACCGCGCCGATCATCAAGCGATCAATGACATTGCCGATCGCACCACCCAGCACCAGTGCCAGTGCCAGACTGAACAGTGTCTGCCGGGGATGACGGTGCAGCAGCCAGATGATCCACGCCGACGCGATCAACGCAATCCCGGTAAAAAATTCGCGCTGCCAGCCGCCGGCCCCAGCGAGAAAACTGAAGGCCGCACCGCGGTTGTACACCAGCAGCAGATTGAAGAACGACGTGACTTCCACCGGCGGCTGATTCGCCAGCTTCTCCACCACGACGTATTTGCTGATCTGGTCCAGTGTCACCACGACGCCGGACAGCAGCAGCCAGCGCCACATCAGGCGAACTTCCGCGGTTCGCCTGCGCCGCCCAGATTGGACGTGCAACGGCCGCAGAGATCCGGGTGGTTCGCGTCATGGCCGACATCGGCGCGGTAATGCCAGCAGCGTTCGCATTTGGTGTGCGCGCTTGGCTTGACGTCGATCGCGATACCCGAACCCGGAACGTGACGAACCTTTGCGCTGGACGTGATCATCACGAAGCGCAGATCGTCAACGAGGCGATTGAGCGCCCCGTACGAAAGCTCGTTATGCGTGGAAATTTCGATTTCCGCCTGCAACGGCGAACCAATGGTGCCTTGCGCCCGGTGCTCTTCGATTTTCTTGTTCACTTCGTTACGGATTTCCCGCACGGTCTTCCACGAATCCTTCACTTCCGGATCCAGGATTTGCGGGGGCAGTTCATGCCACAGCTCTTCAAAAATGCTGCCTTCCGGACTGCCCTTGAACACCTGCCACGCTTCTTCGGCAGTAAAGCTCAGCACGGGAGCCATCATCTTGATCAGCGAACTCGCGATATGCCACAGCGCATTTTGCGCCGCACGGCGCGGCTGCGAATCAGCCCCCGTGGTGTACAGCCGGTCTTTCAGGATGTCGAGATAAAAAGCACCCAGGTCTTCGGAGCAGAAGGCCGTCAGACTTTTAACCACCGCATGAAACTCGTAACGATCATAACCAGCGGCCACGTCACTCTGGAATTTGCGCGTCAGTTCCAGCGCATAACGGTCAATCTCCAGCCACTGCTCCGGAGGCAGTGCATGTTTACTGACATCGAAGTCCGCCAGATTGGCCAGCAGGAATCGCAGCGTATTGCGGATGCGGCGGTAGGACTCGACCACCCGCTTCAGAATCTCCTTGGAGATCGACAGCTCGCCCGAATAATCCGTGCTCGCCACCCACAGCCGCAGGATGTCGGCGCCGAGCTCGTCCATCACCTGCTGCGGCACGATGACATTGCCCTTGGACTTGCTCATCTTCTTGCCCTGGCCGTCGACCACAAAGCCGTGGGTCAGCAAGGCCTTGTACGGCGCGCAACCATCCATCATGCTCGCAGTCAGCAGCGAGGAATGGAACCAGCCGCGATGCTGGTCGGAACCTTCGAGATAAAGATCAGCCGGGAACGCGCCGGTATCGGCGTGTGAGCCGCGCAGCACCGTGCTGTGCGTGGTGCCGGAATCAAACCAGACGTCCAGCGTGTCCTTGATTTTTTCATACTGCGCGGCATCGGCACCGAGCAGCTCTGCAGCATCCAGCGCCTGCCACGCTTCAATACCCTCACGTTCGACACGTTGCGCGATCTGCTCCAGCAGTTCCGGCGTGCGCGGATGCAGCGTTGCGGTTTCCTTGTGCACGAAAAACGGCATCGGCACGCCCCACTGCCGCTGCCGCGACAGCGTCCAGTCCGGACGGTTGGCAATCATGCCGTGCAGGCGCGCCTTGCCCCAGTCGGGATAAAACTGCGTCGCTTCAACCGCACGCAGGGCGGTGGCACGCAAGGTCTCTTTCGGCTTCACGCCGTTATAACCGGGCACCTCTTCCATGCCGGCAAACCACTGCGTGGTCGCGCGCAGGATGATCGGCGTCTTGTGCCGCCAGCAATGCATATAGCTGTGCAGGTCGGTCTTGCTGGAGAACAGCACACCCTTTTCTTCCATGTGCGCGATGATCTGCGGATTGGCCTTCCAGATCATCAGGCCGCCGAACAGCGGCAGCGATGCGATGTATTTGCCGTCACCCATCACCGGCGTGAGGATCTCGTCATCCTTCAAGCCATGTTTGCGACAGGAGTGGAAGTCTTCGACGCCGTAGGCCGGCGCGGCGTGAACCATGCCGGTGCCGGTTTCCAGCGTGACATAGTCGGCCAGATACACCGGTGATTGGCGGTCGTAGAACGGATGCTTGAACCGGATCAGTTCCAGCGCCGCGCCTTGGCACGACGCCAGCGTCGTCCCGGTCAGTCCGTAGCGTGCGAGACAGGCTTCCTGCAGATCAGCTGCCAGAATCAGCAGACCTTTTTCGGTATCGACAAGGTTGTAGCTGAACTCGGGATGCGCATTCAGCGCCTGGTTCGCTGGCAAGGTCCACGGCGTTGTTGTCCAGATCACTGCAAAGCCCGGCTTGTCCGGCAGCGCCTTCAGGCCGAAAGCCTTCGCCACCTTGTCCGCTTCCGCGAACGGGAAACCGACATCGACCGCCGGATCCTTGCGATCTTCATATTCGACTTCCGCTTCCGCCAGCGCCGAGCCGCAGTCAAAACACCAGTTCACCGGCTTCAGACCGCGATAGACGTAACCCTTCTCCAGCAGCTTGCCCAGCGCACGAATCTCGTCGGCCTCGTTGCGGAAGGCCATTGTCAGATAGGGATGATCCCAGTCGCCGAGCACGCCGAGACGACGGAAATCCTTTTTCTGGCGCTCGACCTGTTCCGACGCATAGGCGCGACACAAGCGCTGCGTTTCCGCTGTAGGCAGGTGTTTGCCGTGCTGTTTTTCGATCTGCACTTCGATCGGCATGCCGTGACAGTCCCAGCCCGGCACATAGGGCGCATCGAAACCCGACAGCGATTTCGATTTGACGATGATGTCTTTCAGAATCTTGTTGACCGCATGGCCGATGTGAATGTCGCCGTTGGCATAGGGCGGGCCGTCATGCAATACGAAACGTTTGTTGCGACCTTTACTGACTTCACGAATGCGCTGATAGAAGCGGCGCTCTTCCCATTCGGCAAGCATTTTCGGTTCGCGTTTCGCCAGATCGCCGCGCATCGGGAACGGCGTATCCGGAAGATTCAGTGTGCTTTTGTAATCAGCCATGTCTGCTTCAATGTATTACTGCGGGTTCAAATGTCCGGCGTACGCTCAAGCTGCACGCCGCGAAAAATAGGCGCGCGTATCAGCGACGTCACGCGCGATCTGCTGTTTCAGCGTTTCAAGATCGACATACTTCGCTTCATCGCGGAACTTGTGCAGGAAATCGACCCGCACCAGTTCGCCGTAAATTTCTTCTTTAAAATCAAATATATAGACTTCCAACACGGGGGCCGCGCCACGCGCCTTCACCGTCGGCCGCACACCCAGGCTGGCCACGCCCTGCAGTCGCTTGCCGTCACCGCGTATCAGTTCCACCGCGAAGATGCCGGTCAGCGGCGGTCGATTGTGCTTCATCTGCACGTTCGCCGTCGGGAAACCAAGTTCGCGTCCGAGACGGTCACCACTCACCACGCGGCCGCTGATGCTGTACGGCCGGCCAAGCAGACGGCCTGCCCGCGCCACATCACCCGTTGCCAGCGTCTCGCGCACCGCAGTACTCGATACACGTCCGCCGTCATGTTCAACCGTGGCCATGCCTTCGACTTCATAACCGTGCTGCGCCGCCTGCGCGCGCAGCATCGCCAGATCGCCGGCACGCCGTGCGCCGAAACGGAAATCGTCCCCGACCTGCAGCCAGCGCACGCCGAGGCCGCGTACCAGAATGCGCTCGATAAAATCCTGCGCTGTCACCTGCGCCAGCGCAAAATTGAAACGCAGCACATAGGCACGATCAACACCGTGCTGGCGCAGCATCTGCAGTTTTTCGCGCAGCGTGGTCAGCCGCACGGGAGCCTGGTCCGGCGCAAAAAATTCGCGCGGGTGCGGCTCAAACGTCATCACGCAGGCCGGCAGTCCGCGTACGGAAGCGGCCGCACGCAGCTTGGCGAGCATGGCCTGATGACCGAGATGAACCCCGTCGAAATTACCGATGGTCAGCGCGACGGGGCTGGAGGCAGCGTCCGGAACGCTGCGCAGGATTTGCATGAACCCGCCTTATTCCCAGAGAAGCGCGCTAAAAGGCTGAATTTTAGCGTGTTTTCTGAATGCGAGGCTAGGCGATACGACTCCGCGCAAGGGGTTCGGAAGCGGCTTCGCTCGACTGCACCTTGGCGTACACCTCGCCGAGCAGAATCACCGCAGGGCCAGTGATCATTTGCGCCGCAGCTGCACCCAAATCGGCCAGGCGGACGGCGATATGGCGCTCACCGGGCAGCGTCGCGCTTTCCACAATGACCGCCGGCAGGTCGGGACTCGCGCCCCGTGCCATCAGCGTCGCGGCAATCTGCTCCGCTTCACCCACCCCCATATAGATGGCGCAGGTATCGGCGGTCAGAATGCCGGGCGCCCAGTCATGTCCCTCTTCGCCGGCGCCGCGGCGCGGCGTGACAAAGGTGACGTTGCGCGAAAGCCCGCGCCGGGTCATCGATACGCCTACCGCGGCACTCGCTGCCAAAGCAGCGGTAATGCCCGGAACGACCTGGTAGTGGATGCCGTGCTGCTCGAGTTCGTCAATTTCTTCCTGCGCGCGGCCGAACAGCATCGGGTCTCCGCCCTTGAGCCGCACCACCACCGCATGTTTCTGCGCGGCATCGACCAGCCGCTTGTTGATGAAGCGCTGGGCAGTCGAATGACGGCCGCAGCGTTTGCCGACGGCGATTTTTTCCGCCTTGTCAGCCAGCGCAATCGTATCGGGATGAACCAGCGCATCGTAAAACACGATGTCGGCACGGCGCAGCAGTTCAGCCGCGCGCAGCGTCAGCAGGTCGGGTGCACCCGGCCCTGCACCGACGAGATAAACCGTGCCGGTTGCCGACATCCGTTCAGACCGCTTCCGGTTCGCGACGGCGGAACAAGGGCACCGGACGCTCCACCGAGGTCTGGTAGGCCTCGCTGAAATCGTTGAACGCCGACAGCGCTTCTTGGGGATCAAGGTCGTCATTGAGCAGGAAAGAATCAAAGCCGCAACGCGACAGGTAATACAACTGATCGCGCTGAATGTCGCCGATCGCGCGCAGTTCACCCTTCCAGCCGTAACGTTCACGCAGCAGCCGTGCGGTCGAATAGCCGCGGCCGTCGGTGAACTGCGGAAAGTTGACGGCAATCACGCTGAACGCCGCAAGGCTGTCAGCGATCAGCACCGGATCTTCGTCACTTTCCAGCCACAGGCCGAGTTTGCCGGTGCTGCGGCCGAGCAGTTCATCGGCAAGGCCCTGCCACAGTCGCAGCGGGACCAGCACATCACCGGTGGCCGGCACCGACGGCAGGCTGCCGTCGGCTGTCCAGTCAAGCCGCTGCCAGCTGTCGTTGATGATTTTCGCGTTTTTGATCAGGGTTGCCATAGACATGCTCCTTGAAAGGGGTGACGCCGATGCGTCGCACGACATCGATGAATTTTTCGGTCTCGCTGTCGCGGTGTTCGAGATAGGTTTCAATCAGTTTTTCGATGACATCCGGCACTTCGTCCTGCGCGAATGACGGGCCAATGACCTTGCCCAGCGACGACGCGTTGCCCTGCGATCCGCCGATGGAGATCTGGTAGAACTCCGCGCCCTGCTTGTCGACGCCAAGAATGCCGATGTGGCCGACGTGATGGTGGCCGCAGGAATTCATGCAGCCGGAAATATTCAAGTCGAGTTCGCCGATGTCATGCTGGTAATCCAGGTCATCGAAGCGGCGCTGGATTGCTTCCGCCACCGGAATCGATTTCGCATTCGCCAATGAACAGAAATCGCCGCCCGGGCAGGCGATGATGTTGGTGATCAGACCGATGTTCGGTGTCGCCAGACCCAGCAGCTTGGCTTCCAGCCACAGCGCGTGCAGATCGGACTGACGCACATCGGACAGCACCAGGTTCTGTTCATGCGACACGCGCAGTTCGCCGAAGCTGAAACGGTCGGCGAGATCGGCCACCGCATCCATCTGGTCGGCGGTTGCATCGCCCGGCGGAATACCGGTCTTTTTCAGTGACAGCGTGACGGCGGCATAACCCGGCACCTTGTGCGGATGCACGTTGCGACCGGCCCAGTTGGCAAAGCCGCGTTCGCGCGCCAGCGCCTGCGTGTATTGCACCGACAGCGCATCGAGCTGCTGATACTGCGGACGCGTGAAGCGCGCTTCGATGCGGCACACTTCCGCGGCGGTCAGTTTGCCCGGGCCGTCTTTCAGATGCGCCCATTCGGCATCGACCTGTTTGCGGAATTCTTCCGGCGTCAGTTCCTTGACCAGAATCTTGATGCGCGCCTTGTACTTATTGTCGCGGCGGCCGAAGCGGTTGTAGACGCGCAGGATGGCGTCGAGGTAAGTCAGCAGATGCGGCCACGGCAGAAACTCACGGATCACCGTGCCGATGATCGGCGTGCGGCCGAGCCCGCCGCCGACGAGCACGCGGAAACCAATTTCGTTGTTGGCGCCGCGCACCGCCTGCAGGCCGATGTCATGCACCTGGATTGCCGCGCGATCCTGTTCGGCGCCCGACACCGCGATCTTGAACTTGCGCGGCAGAAAGGCGAATTCGGGGTGGAAGGTCGACCACTGACGGATCAATTCGCACCACAGCAGCGGATCAACGATCTCGTCCGGCGCGATGCCGGCGAAATGGTCGCTGGTGGTATTGCGGATGCAATTGCCGCTGGTCTGGATCGCGTGCATCTGCACCGATGCCAGGTGGGCGAGGATTTCGGGAACGTCTTCCAGTTTGGGCCAGTTGTACTGAATGTTCTGGCGGGTGCTGAAATGGCCGTAGCCACGGTCCCATTTACGGGCAATGTGAGCGAGTGCCCGCAACTGCCGGGAGGACAGCAGACCATAGGGAATCGCCACCCGCAGCATCGGTGCAAATCGTTGAATATAAAGGCCATTTTGCAGCCGCAGCGGGCGAAAGTTGTCCTCACTCAGTTCGCCGGCGAGGAAACGCCGGGTCTGGCCTCGAAACTGGGCCACCCGTTCGTCCACCAAACGCTGATCAATCTCGTCATACAGATACATGTCCGGCACCTCGCTCCTTGAGGCTGCCGATACTAGGTACCCCCTTATATATCGTCCAAGAATATGTTATTTATTATTTAGCTGTTTTTGTTATATAAGAACGAAATATCAAGGTAACTCATTGAATTTACAGCAATTACGCTATTTGCGCGAAATCGCCCGCAACGGACTGAAGGTTTCCGATGCCGCGGAATCGCTGTTCACCTCGCAACCGGGCATCAGCAAACAGATCCGCCTGCTGGAGGAAGAACTCGGCGTGACCATCCTCGTTCGCAACGGCAAACGCATCACCGCGCTGACCGAACCCGGAAAGATCGTTCTCGACATCGCCGAGCGCATCCTGCGCGACACCGACAACCTGCGCGAGGTCGGCCGCGAATTCAATTCCGGCGGCAGCGGCACAATGGTCATCGCCACCACGCACACCCAGGCGCGTTACGCACTGCCGCCGGTGGTGTCGCGTTTCACCCAGCGTTATCCGCAGGTGAGACTCACCCTGCGCGAGGGCAGCCCGGCACAGATCGCTGCGTTGCTGCGCGACGGTGTCGCCGATGTCGGCATCGCCACCGAGTCGGATGAGGAATTCGAAGAGCTGGTCACCCTGCCCTGCGCACAATGGACACGCAGTGTAATCACGCCGCTGCGCCATCCACTGCTCGGCGCCGGTCCGCTAACGCTGGAAAAAATCGCGCAATATCCGCTGATCACCTATGACTTCGCCTTCACGCCCAACTCCCCGATCAAGCGCGCCTTCGACTCCGCCAATATCAAACCCAATGTCGTACTCACCGCGGTTGCCGCCGACGTGATCAAGGCCTATGTCGAACAGGGCATGGGCATCGGCATCCTCGCCAAGATGGCCTTCGATCCGGCGCGCGATCACGGCGTGCGGCTGATCAACGCCGACCATCTTTTCGAACCGAGCACGACACGCATCGCCCTGCGCCGCAACGCCTGGCTGCGCGGCTATGTTTATGACTTCATCGAACTGTTTGCACCAACTTTGAGCCGCGAGGTAGTCAATGCTGCACTGAGCGGGGGCACTGCACAACCGGTTGTGCGGTGACGCCACGGCAGGCATCTTTCCTGCTTGAGAAATATGGATCACCGCCGTAAATTCGCGGCATAACCCTCACCGGAGCTTTGTCATGACCCGATCCGTAACCGCCGCCGTCTGTGCCGCAGCACTTTCCGTCTGCGCAATGCAGTCCGCACAGGCCGCCGACAATTTCCCGAACCGCGCGGTGCGCATGATCATCCCCTTCCCGGTCGGCGGCGCCACCGACATCCTTGCCCGCGTTGTCGCGCAAAAAAGCAGCGAGCTCTTCGGCCAGCAGGTTGTCGTGGACAACCGTCCGGGTGCCGGCGGAACATTGGGCTCCCGCATTGCGGTCACCGCCACAGCTGACGGCTACACGCTGCTGATGGGCACCACCAGCACACACGCCATCGGCCCGCACCTTTATGCCAAACCGCCGTATGACTCACTGACCGACTTCTCGCATATCACCCAGGTTGCAACCTCACCGACCGTGCTGCTGGTCGCGTCGCAGGTACCTGCACAATCCATCAAGGAACTGGTTGCTCTGGCCAAATCGCAGCCGGGCAAGCTGAATTTCGGTTCATCGGGCACTGGCACCCAATATCACCTCTCCGGCGAACTGCTGAAACTGCTGGCGGGCATCAATATCGTGCACGTGCCCTATAAAGGCACCGCACTGGTTTATCCGGAAATGTTCAGTGGCTCAATCCAGATCCTGTTCGACGTACCACCGGTAGCACTGCCGTTCATTAAACAGAACCGTATCCGTGCACTGGGCGTATCGGGCAAAAAACGCATCAACGTGCTGCCGGATGTGCCGACCATCGCCGAAGCCGGCATTGCAGGTTATGACGCCGATCTCTGGTTTGGCCTGTTTGCACCAACCAAGGTACCGGCGGAGCGGTTGAGCCGAATCCATGCAGAAACCGTCAAAGCGCTCAACTCCAACGAGGTACGCGAACGCTTCACAGCACTGGGTGCCGACGGCGTCGGCACCACACCGGCTGCGTTTACCGCATTCATCAAGGCCGAAAACGAAAAATGGGCCAAAGTCGTCAAGGCTTCCGGCGCCAAGATTGATTAGTAGCCCGTATTCCAGGCACCCCGACGGCTGCCCAACAGGCCGGCCGTTGCGTAAATTGTTTTAACGGCCACGCCGACAGCAGCGCCGTTGATCTTTGCAATTACGGCGCTGCTGCGGTAGTTTGTGACGCTGCATCGCGGCTGCGGCCGGGGTGCAGAACAATCAACCCTTCCCAGGTATCAACCATGATCGATCTGAGCCCGTCACGCACGCGCCGCGTCGTGATCGGATACGCCGCCCAGCTCCACGCGAGCCAGGCCGGCACTTCCGACCCCGATTCCCGCCCATCATTCCAGTCAAAAGGAAACGCCATGTCCCGCCCGACCTCACACCCGCAATCCGTTTTTACCAAACTATTCCGCAACACCCTCGCAGCCCTCGGGATCGCAGTGCTGACCGCAGCACCGGCCCTTGCCCAGCAGACCCTCAAGGTCACCACGATCCCCGAAGAAGCCGCAACCGAGCAGATCCGCAAGTTCGGACCGCTGACCCGCTACCTCGAACGTACCGTCGGCGTGAAGGTGGAGTTCACTCCCGTCAATGACTATCCCGCTGCAGTCGAAGCGCTGGTCAACAAGCAGGTTGACCTGGTCTGGTTCGGCGGCTTCACCCACGTACAGGCGCAGCTGCGTTCCGGCGGCAAGATTGTGCCGATCGCACAACGCGAGGAAGACACCCAGTTCCGCTCCGTATTCATCACCCAGACCGATTCCGGCATCAAGACCCTCGCCGACCTCAAGGGCAAGCAGGTGAGTTTCGGCTCGCAGTCGAGCACCTCGGGCCACCTGATGCCGCGCAGCTTCCTGCTGCAGGCCAAAATCGATCCGGACAAGGATTTCAAACGCGTCGCCTATTCGGGCGCGCACGACGCCACCATCGCCTCCGTTGTCGGCGGCCGTGTGGATGCCGCAGCCCTCGACATCACGGTATGGCGCAAGTTTGTCGACGAGAAAAAGGTCGATACGACGAAAGTGAATGTATTTTTCACAACCCCCCCGTACTTCAACTACAACTGGTCGGTGCATGCGGATATGCCGGCAGCCCTGCGTGAACGTATCACCAAGGCGCTGCTCGATCTTTCGATGGCAACGCCCGAGGGCAAGGAAATCCTGACCCTCAACCGCGCAACCAAGTACATCGCGACCAAACCCGAGAACTACAAGGATCTCGAGGCTGCGGGCCGCAGCGCAGGCCTGATCAAGTAATCCATGCGTATTGCCATTGAAGGGCTTGCGGCGCGCCATCCGGCCGCCGCAAGCGGCAGTCTGCCGGCACTGAAACCGCTGACACTCACTGTTGCCCCCGGCGAACAGTTGGCCATCATCGGCCCCTCCGGCGCAGGCAAGACAACATTGCTGCACGCACTCGCTTGCGCACTGAAACCGGTGGCCGGCCAACTCCTGCTCGACGGCATCGATCCGTGGAAACTGCCGGTATCGCAATTACAGATACTTCGCGGCAAGTTGTTCCTGGCGCCGCAGGCCCCGCCGTTGCCGCCGCGGCAACGCGTCATCACGGCAGTGCTCGCCGGCCGGTTACCGCAGCAAACGCTGCTCGCCAGCCTGCGTTCGCTGTTCTACCCGACCCATATTCCGCAAGCACAGGCCGCACTCGAAAAATTCGACCTCGCCGGCAAGCTGTGGGAGCGCGTTGACCGGCTCTCCGGGGGGGAGCGCCAGCGCGTTGGCCTCGCGCGTGCACTGGTTTCCAGCGCCTCGCTCTGGCTTGTTGATGAACCGCTGTCATCACTGGATCCGTCCCGTGCGGCGCAGGCCATCGACACACTGACCCGTTCAGCACATGAACATGGCGCCACGTTGATCACCTCCCTGCATCAGGTCGATGTTGCAAAACGCTTCCAGCGGGTCA
>JBIIZE010000313.1:0-3400 GCA_044346435.1 Burkholderiales bacterium | reverse complement strand
GCAAATACAAGACTCCGGAAGTTGCGGAGCCGGTGATGCGTCTCGCGCGCTTCCTGGAAACCCGCGGCGTCAAGGTGCTGCTTGACCGGCTGACGGCGGCCCATATCCAGAACTGTCCGTACGAAGTGCTGCTGCTGGAGGATCTGGGTCGTGAGGCCGATCTGGCGATTGTCATCGGCGGCGACGGCACCATGCTCAATATCGCACGCACCTTTGCGCCCTATGATGTTGCGCTGGTCGGCATCAACCAGGGGCGGTTGGGATTCCTGACGGACATTTCGCTCGATACGATGTTCGAGACGATCACGGCGATTCTTGATGGCCAGTTCGTCACCGAAGAGCGCATGCTGTTCGAATCCGAAGTCTGGAGCGGCATCAACGGCGGTCAGGAGCGCGTGTTTGAGGTGCTGGCCTTCAATGATGTCGTGGTGGCCAAGGGTTTCAAGGGCGGTCTGGTTGACATTGAGGTACGCATCGACGGCCAGTTCATCTACAACCAGCGTTCCGATGGCCTGATTGTGGCGACGCCGACCGGTTCGACGGCGTATGCCCTTTCTTCCGGCGGTCCGATCGTGCACCCGTCACTGTCGGTGATGTCGCTGGTCCCGGTATCGCCGCATACCCTGTCCAATCGGCCGATCGTGATCAGCGCAAACAGTGTTGTCGAAATTGTCGTGCGCAGCGCCGACGATCCGCGGGCACATTTCGACAGCCATTCGCACTTCGACCTGCGCGAAGGCGACCGCGTCGTCGTGCGGCGTTACCCGCATCAGATCAAGCTGCTGCACCCCGTCGGCCACAGCTATTACGCGATGCTGCGTGAGAAGCTGCACTGGAACCGCGACTGACCGCTGCGGCTCCTGACCAATCCATGCTGCGTCGTCTGACCATCACCGATTTTGTCATCGTCGAGCGTCTCGAGCTCGAGTTCGGTTCCGGCTTCACGGTGCTCACCGGCGAGACCGGCGCCGGCAAATCCATTTTGATTGATGCGCTCGCCCTTGCGCTGGGCGAACGCGCGGATCCGATTGCGATCCGTCAGGGTGCGGCCCGCGCCGACATTACTGCCGAATTCGATGTGGACGGTCATCGTGCGCTGGCGGACTGGCTCAGCGACAGCGATCTGTCCGGCGACGAAGGCGTCTGCCTCCTGCGGCGAGTGGTGGAAACCTCCGGTCGTTCGCGCGGTTTCATCAACGGTCACGCCGCCACGGCTGCGCAATTGCGTGAGGCGGGAAATTTTCTGGTCGACATCCACGGTCAGCATCAGCACCAGTCGCTGAGCCGTCCGGCCACACAGCGCGCCCTGACCGATGCCTATGGTGGTCTGGAAGCGCAGGTGGAGCTGGTCGCCGAAGCCTGGCGAACCTGGCAGCGGCGGCGCGAAGAGCGGCTGGCTTTCGAGGGAAATGCCGCGGCGATCAACGCCGAACGCGAGCGCCTGGAGTGGCAGTCACAGGAACTCGACGCGCTGAAGCTGGTGCCCGGCGAATGGGTTGCGGTTGGTGCCGAACATGCGCGATTGGCGCATGCCGCCAGTCTGATCGAGGCGGCGCAGGCCGGCGTGGAGATGCTGTCCGAGGGTGAGGGTGCTGCGCTGGATCAGCTGAATGCGGTGCTGGCCCGGCTGCAACCGCTGCTTCAGCACGATGCGCGGCTGAAGGAAATCCTTGACGCACTGGTGCCGGCGCAGATCCAGTTGCAGGAAGGCGCCAATGCGCTGCGCCATTACAGCGAACGCACCGACCTTGATCCGCAGCGTTTGCGCGAAGTCGAGCAGCGCCTCGACGCCCTCCATACGGCGGCACGCAAATACCGTGTCGATCCGGAGGCGCTGGCGGAATTGGCGGAGCACACCCGCGAGCGTCTTTCCGAGCTTGGCGCAGGCGGCGATCCGGAAACCCTGCGTCGACGGGAAGCCGAAGCCGAGGCGGTATATCGGGAGACGGCCAAAAAATTGACTGCGGGTCGCAGGAAGGCTGCGAAAAAACTGTCTGAGGCGGTGACTTCCGGCATGCAGGATCTGGCAATGCAGGGCGGCGTGTTTGAGGTCTCAATGGAGCCGTTGGATAATCCGGCGGCTCATGGTCTGGAGCAGATTGAATTTCGCGTCGCGCCGCACCAGAGCATGACCCCGCAGCCGATCGCGAAGACCGCCTCTGGTGGCGAGTTGTCGCGGCTATCGCTGGCGATCCAGACCGTGCTGTCGCGCGTGGCCAAGGTGCCGACCTTGATTTTTGACGAGGTCGATGTAGGCATTGGCGGCCGTGTCGCCGAGATTGTCGGTCGCATGTTGCGGGAACTGGGTGATCGCCATCAGGTCATGTGTATTACTCACTTGCCGCAGGTGGCGGCCTGTGCCGACCGTCAGTGGCAAGTGCGCAAGGACGGATCGGGCGGCAAGCCGGCTTCGACCGTCAGTCCGCTGGATGCGGATGGCCGCGTGGAAGAGATCGCCCGCATGCTGGGTGGCCTGAAGATCACCGGGACTACCCGCAGGCATGCCGAGGAGATGTTGCAGCAGTCAGGGCGCGGCGCCGGCGTACGCGGCAAGAGGGGAACCAAGTAATGGCTGAAATCAAAGCGCTGGTTTTCGATGTGTTCGGTACCGTGGTGGACTGGCACGGTTCGGTGGCGCGGGAAGTGCGCGAGCTGGCCAAAGACAAGGGGCTGCGAATCAATGCGGTCAAGTTCGCTCGGGCCTGGCGCGGCGGCTACCGTCCGGCGATGGACCGTGTGCGCAGCGGCGAATCGGCGTTTGCCAAGATCGACGTCATGCATCGCGCGATCCTCGAGGACGTATTGCAACAGTTCCGTGTGACTACGCTGACCGAGGACGAGAAATTTCATCTCAACCGGGTCTGGCACCGGCTGAAGCCCTGGCCCGACTCCGTTCGCGGTCTGAAGCGCCTGAAGTCGCGGTTCGTCATCTCCACGCTGTCGAATGGCAATACAGGTCTGCTGGTCAATATGGCCAAAAGCGGCGGACTACCCTGGGACTGTGTGCTGTCCTCGGACACCTTTGGCCATTTCAAACCGGATCCCGAGATGTACCTGGGCGCCGCTGACCGGCTGGACGTTCAGCCCGGAGAATTGATGATGGTGGCTTCGCACAAGCATGATTTGCGTGCGGCGGCCCAATGCGGCCTGAAAACGGCGTTTATCCAGCGGCCGCACGAGTACGGTCGCAACAACAACCCCGATCTCGAGCCGGAGACGGAATTTACCTTCAATGCCTCGAGTTTTATCGACCTTGCAGACCAGTTGCGCTGCTGATCGGTTCTTGCGCGAGAGGGTGTGGCGCGAACGTCAAATTTTGGGTTTGCGCGGGCAGTTGTCGCGGATGCAGTCCGCGTAGATGTGCAGGGAGTGATCGTTGATGCGGAAGCCCCGGTCCTGC
>JBIIZE010000312.1:0-3409 GCA_044346435.1 Burkholderiales bacterium | reverse complement strand
AACCACCGCGCTGAAGAACTGCTTCGGTGCGCAGGCCTACAAACTGGCTGTCAGTTCGACCAAGTCGATGACCGGTCACCTGCTTGGCGCTGCCGGTGGCATTGAAGCGGTGTTTTCAATTCTGGCAATCCGCGACCAGGTGGCGCCGCCGACCATCAATCTGGTGAATCAGGATCCGCAATGCGACCTGGATTACGTGCCCAACACCGCGCGCCAGATGAAAATCAATGTCGCGCTTTCCAATTCCTTCGGCTTCGGTGGCACCAACGGCAGCCTGGTGTTCCGCAAGATCTGACGGCAACGCTCCCGGGGGCCGAACTCAATGCCCGCGGACTCCGACACCGGCATGGCTCTGACACTTGTTGACGGCCAGCCGGCCGACACCTTACCCGCTGATGATCGCGGCCTAGCCTATGGCGATGGCGTGTTCCGCACACTGGCCGTTCGTGCAGGCCGGGCGCTGCTGTGGAAACGTCACTACGCCAAACTCGTGGCCGACTGCCGGGCACTGGCGATCACAGCGCCTGATGAAACGCTGCTGATTGAGGATTTGCGCCACATCACCGCACGCATGCCTGGCTGTGCCTTGAAAATCACGGTTACACGGGGCAGCGGCGGCCGAGGTTATGCGATACCCGAAACCGTCACTCCACGGCGCATCGTTACCGCATCGCCACTGCCGGACTACCTGGATGAGTTAACAACCGGGGGTGTCAACATCCGCTACTGCCGGCAACGGCTTGCGCTGCAACCGGCGCTTGCAGGGGTGAAGCATCTCAACCGGCTGGAAAATGTATTGGCGCGTGCCGAATGGCATGAGCCGTCGATTGCAGAAGGCCTTCTGATGGACACCGAAGGTGCCGTCATCGAAGGCACCCGCTGCAATCTGTTTCTGGTGGAGCAGGGCCAGCTGATCACGCCCGATCTTTCGCGCTGCGGCGTCGCAGGCGTGACCCGCGATGCCGTCATCGAACTGGCTGAAAAAAACGGCATGGGCTGCCGCATTGAAACCGTCAGCCGCGAACGGCTTGAGGCCGCCGACGAAGTCCTGCTGGTCAACAGCCTGATCGGCATCTGGCCGGTTGCCCGGATTGAAGAACGAATCTGGGATCGCTTTGAAACCGCAACACGCGTGCGACAATGGCTCCATGCGCTGGCTGATCCGTCTGTTTAAAAAGCTGCTGTTGCTGCTGCTGTTATCGATGCTGATTGTCGGCGGCGGGGTGTATTACTACGCCTATGACGAACTGCGTTTGCCGGAATCCCCGGCCACCTTTGAATTGCGTGCTGGCAGCGGCCTGAGGGCAGCAGCGGCGCAGCTGTCAGCCGCCGGCATCATCGGCCGCCCGGAACCCTTTGAACTGCTGGCAAGACTGCTTGGCGAATCCGGCCGCCTAAAGGCCGGCAATTACGAACTCACTGCGCCGCTGACCCCGCTGGGGCTTTTGCAACGTATGACCCGCGGAGACGTAACGCTGACTGCGGTCACTTTTGTCGAAGGCTGGACCTTCGGGCAGATGCGCAAGGCGCTTGAGGAAAATCCCCGGGTACGCAAAGAACTGGCAACGCTATCCGAGCCGGAGATACTGCAAAAACTGGGCATGAGCGTTCCATCAACAGAAGGCTGGTTCTTCCCGGATACCTACCATGTCACGGACGGAACGACGGACACGTCGATTCTGCAGCGGGCTCACAAGTTGATGCGCAAGCATCTGGAGCAGGAATGGGCGCGCCGTTCGCCGAACCTGCCGTTGCAGTCGCCGGACGAAGCGCTGATACTGGCTTCGATCGTCGAAAAAGAGACCGGCCGGGCCGACGAGCGCGGATTGGTCGCCGCGGTGTTCATCAACCGGCTGCGCATCGGCATGCGGCTGCAAACCGATCCGACGGTGATCTACGGCATGGGACCCGCGTTTGACGGCAATATTAGCAAGCGCGATCTGCTCACCGATACACCCTACAATACCTATACCCGTACCGGATTGCCGCCCACACCGATTGCCATGCCCGGACTTGATGCCTTGCGCGCCACGCTGAATCCCGCGCCCAGTGACGCGCTGTACTTTGTCGCGCGCGGCGACGGCACATCCAAATTCTCTCGCACCCTGGCCGAACACGAGCGGGCGGTAACACAGTATCAACGACGAGGCCGGCCATGACCCGCGGCCGCTTCATCACACTCGAAGGCATGGACGGTGCAGGCAAGACCACCCATCTGGAATGGCTGAAGGCGCGCTTGCAAGCCACCGGTGTTTCCCTGATGGTCACACGGGAGCCCGGCGGTACCGCCCTGGGCGAGTCCCTCCGCGGCCTGCTGCTCGACAGCCATGAACCGCGTCAGCCGGAAACCGAGGCTTTGCTGATGTTTGCCGCCCGCAGCGAGCACATTGCCCAAGTCATTACCCCCGCACTGGCTGCAGGGCAGTGGGTGCTCTGCGACCGCTT
This sequence comes from Burkholderiales bacterium, assembly GCA_044346435.1. GTDB lineage: Bacteria > Pseudomonadota > Gammaproteobacteria > Burkholderiales > SG8-41. The sequence continues at coordinate 964 of JBIIZE010000312.1, read as the reverse complement.
TACCGATGCAACCTATGCCTATCAGGCCGGCGGCAGCGGCATGGACTGGTCAAGGATTGCCGAGCTGGAACGTTGGGTCCAAGGTGACCTTCAGCCTGACCTGACCCTGTACTTCGACCTGGCGCCGGAAATTGGGAAAACCAGAACCAGCGCAGCCCGGATACCGGACCGCTTTGAGCGCGAGCAGCTGGATTTTTATGCCCGTGTACGCGCAGCCTACCTGCGACGAGCGCAAGAACATCCCCGGAGAATCCGGATTATTGATGCAGCAAGGACTATTCCAGAAATTCAAGTTGAACTTGAAAATATCGTTTCAACTATATGATTAATATATATTTATTTGGAATAGCCCTGATTTCTTATTTTTTACCTGCCAAATAGCATTTATCTAATTGATTATTAATGTATAAATGGCTTGAATCGCCGCTGCAGACGGTCCTGAAAGACCCATCCCAGCTGGCCCATGCCTTATTGATCCGCGGCCCGCGAGGCATCGGCAAGCAGGCCTTTGGCATGGCTCTGGCGCAGGGGCTGTTGTGCGAAAAGCCGGTTCCGGGTGGCCTGGCCTGCGGGACTTGCAGTTCCTGTGGCTGGTTTTCGACGGGCGCGCATCCCGATTTTCGTGTTCTGGCACCACCCACCGACGGCGAACCTGCCGCGGAAGGAGAAGAATCCGGCCCAAAAACCAAAGCCAGTCCGTGGATCAGCATTGAGCAGGTGCGAGAACTTCATGATTTTATTCATGTTTCCAGCCATCGTGGCGGCCGGAAAGTCATTTTGGTCAGCCCCGCAGAGGCATTGAATGTTGCGGCCGCCAATGCCTTGCTGAAAAATCTCGAAGAACCCCCCCCTCAAACCCATTTCCTGCTCATCAGCCACCGCCCACACCGTCTGATGCGTACCATCATCAGCCGCTGCAGGCAGTTAGCGCTGCACGAACCGGATCGGGCGCTGGCGCTGTCAT